>CALXSW010000043.1 GCA_944391255.1 uncultured Clostridia bacterium
AGCTTTACATCATAATTGTTTATATCGCTTGTTGGATGTACGCCTAAAGTGTTTCCACTTGCAGTGAGGAATGATGTTTCTGTCCATGTATCATCAGAAGCGCCCTTCTCTTTCTGATAAGCTGTCCATGAAATTGACGAGAATGTGAGAGTAGGCAATGTTATATCTCTGATAGAATCAAGAGAATATACTGTCTGACCGTCAACATTTGTCTTTGTTATACCATTCGCAACAAGATCAAAATTCTTTGTATCTGCCGCATATATATCTTCATCAGGAATAGCATATGTAGAATCTGCTATATACAGATTAGCAACTGTTATCTTCTGTGTTGTAACATTTGTCTGTATTCCCATTGAGGCAACATTCTTAAGACCTGTTGCAGTCTTTACTACCTTTACAGGTGTTGTGCCATCATATGCAACTGCGACTGTTGTACCGCCCTTTGATACTATTTTCCATGTAAGAGACTTTCCTACAAGATTAGCGTCACTGTCGCTGAGTGAAACGTAGAAAGATGTAGAGTTATTGTCTGTTATAAGGAAATTATTGTTAACAGCTGCAAATGAAATATCAGCTGAAACATAAACGCCATTTGAGAAGACTGTATCTCTTGACTTTGTCAATGTCATTGTAGGACCCGCTCTTAGATCAGAAGCATAGTCCGACATAACGAATGACATGATATTGCCTGTACCTGTCTGAGGAGCTTCAATTGCGATATTGAACTTGTCACCACCGCCGCCGCCTCTTGCACCGCAGGCAAAAGTCATACCCATATCAGCATATGTGTCATTCGATGTCACTCCATCACACGCAACAAGATTACCTGTAGGAAGAGCGCTGAAGTTCTGGTCATAGTATATGATCTCATCACCAGTTGTTCCGCACTGAATATCAAGTGGGTATTCTATAGTTGTCGAAGCGTCTCTCAATGAAATAGTAGCTACAAGCTTTACATCATTTGCTGCCACATCAAATCCGTCAGGGATAGTGATCTTTGATGTGTTGCTTGAATTTATAGTTACTATATCTGATGGTGTATAATCTGATGAACCCTTAGCGGCTACGTACGCCTGCCATGTTATGTTAGCTACATCAGATGAAGGAACTGTGAAATTCTTTGTTACTGTATATACAGAACCATTTAAAGTGATACCTGTATTTCCTGACAATATATCAAATGAATTTGCTATATTCTGGAGCAAAGTGTCAACAGTAGGCAGATTAATAGAATATGTAAATTCTTTCTTTTCACCATTATATGAAACTTCTGCTACAAGAAGTCCGGTATAGCCTGTAAAGTCCTTTGATGCGTCCATTTCAACAGTCGCATTATCAACTACATTCAAGAACTCTGTTTCTTCACGAGTATCTGAGCCATCAGCTACCTGATATATCTTCCACTCGATAGATGCGTCAGCGATAGAAGTCGTAGGCAACGTGAAACCTCCGATTATATCGTATGCATCGCCATTTTCTGTTACATTTGCATTGCCTTTTGCAATGTCAAGCTCATTACCGACAAAGTTAAATACATCATCACTGTTAAGTGAAAATACTTCATCCTTTACCGTGAGGTTATCAAGTTAAACAGTTATAAGCTCTATATCACTTACATATATTGATGCAAGATCTACCAGATTTGTTTCAACAAACTTGAGATCTATAAGCTGATCTCCAACTTTTGCAACAAAAACATCGCTGCCCTCACGAATTGCATATGTGAGATTTACATTCTGACCGCAGTATGAGTCATCCGAAAGTGAATATGTATATTCGTTATTGAGACTATCAACAAAAGTAATGGTATTATTAGTATTACCTTCCTTGAAGTTCATATCAAGACTTGTAACAAGGTCATTTTCAATCTCTATACCTGTTGTTCTTGAAAGAGTGATTTTCGGGTTTCTTCCGCCGTTTGGATACTTTCCAATGACAACCTGAAGAGCGCCGTCTGTTATAGTCATATAGCTTGCGTTGTAATCGCTTGGTCGTGAACCCATTGAGAACGTCATACCATTTGACTCTTCATATGTTGTGTTAGGGCTTGTTGCAGCTTCCAGATTAACAAGCGTACCCGATGCAAACGATGAAAAATCTTCATCATAATATACACCATTTTCAGGTGTATAAGCTACTTCAAGATCAGCTGCCGGAGCTTCCTCGATCACAGCGGCATCTGTTTCAGCTTCGCCTTCAGCCAATGCCATCGGAGCCATCGAAAAAAGCATTGCCGCAGAAGAAATCAAAGCGATAAGCTTTTTAACGTTATTATCCATTTTATTCTCTCCTATTATAGTCATCCCGGGGAGATTTTTTCTCCCCGAAATGTATCCCTTAACAAATTATTCCATTACGACTCTGATAACATAACCTGCACCCATTGAGCCCTTGAAGCTCTTGAATACAGCAAAGTCAGCGCTACCAGGTTCCTGATTCCAATTGAGCAATTCACTTGGTTCCATTCCGCCTGTCTTATCTACCTTTGTATTTGTTATGTTACCATCTTCATCAACAGTTACTGTACAATAGCTGAATACAGACGCAACATCATATGCCAATGTTGACAAGCTTTCGCCTTCCATATTTCTCGTATCGATTACTGCTGAATCGTTTATCTCTACTGTGTCAATAAATCCGAGATCCCAGTTATCACGAGTTGCTGAAGGAGCTATAATAGCCTGACGCTGAGTCATAGTTCCGTTTACAAAGTCATATGCGACCTTTTCTACATCGGCGATCTTAACCAAAGCATATACTGTAGAACCCGATGCACCTACATGATATACATCACCAGGATGAACTACGTCCATGAACTTTTCAGGATCATCAGATGTAGCATCAAATGCTATTGATGTAAAGTTGTTATAATCCTTTGCTGATGAGCCAGGCTCTGTACTATTCAATTCATATACACCTGTGTTTGCAGCAGTCATATATGTTACTTCTGTACCGCCTGAATAACCCTTCAATTCGTATATTGTATCGCCCTCTGAGTCAACAGCTTCGATTATTGATGAAACCATGAAGCTTGGACCGTTAGATGCGTTTGATGTATAGTTAGCTTCAGCAACTGTTGTTGCGCCGCCTTCAAATACAACAAGCACTGAAGGATATGTGCTGTTTACAAAGTCACCTACTGTGAAATATCTGTCAACACCGCCGTCATAATTGACATATGATGACGCTGTTACTGTACCGATCGAATAGTTTGATGTATCTCTTCTGTCATCGCCGTCCTTCGGAACAACAAACTGAACCATGCCGTCCTGGATAGTATAACCGCTTACAAGACCACCCTTAGCCGCAACACCTTTTAAGCTGCCGTTATGAACAGTAAGAGCGTCTGAATCTGTTCCTACCACATTTACATCTGATGCAATATAGAGGAGAGTGATCTCATTCTTGCTGTTTACAGAATACTTACAAAGCTTTACAGGATATGAGTCAACGAGCGTATATCCGGCTGTACCTGAAAGATCATTTACAAGCTGATCCTTGCTTGGGCCTGAAACAGGTTCTGTAGCGCCAGGACCCCAGTACTTCATGTTGCCTGCCGGTCTCAAAGTAACGCCTTCGCCATCCTGAGTAAAGAGCTTTATTGAAACTTCGCCGTCATCTTCATAATATGCGTTTGCGATCATAGCATATTTTTCACTGTCTGACAAGTTTCCGCCTGTTGAAGATTCAAGGTAACCAACTCTGTCAAATGCGTCAAGGTACAATACAGTTGTCATACCGTTCTTTACCAAATCAACAGCATTGCCGTCAACCTTGTATTCTGTACCGTTTACAGTGATAACTGTATCATCATCGTCTTTACCAACGCCTGATATCTTACCTGTGATCGTTTCACCTGTAACGATCATTTCAATAATCGTTTCATCGATATTTCTCTTGAGTGAAACGACATCGTTCTTTCTAAGGTTCTTTGTTGTTGCCTCAGCGCCGCTCTTAATAACAGTTATCGTTCTGTCGTTTGCGTCGTTTTCAAGATCAAGTGAAACGTTTTCATTATTGATCTTACCATTTACCTTATCTGATGATGCTGTTGTCACAAGAAGAGTTTCATATGAATCGACAAATACTATATCATATACGCCGTCAGCATCGTAGTCAACGATCTTTACTGTACCAACTTCAGGTATGATAAAGTCATCATAGCTTTCTGTATTGCCTGATGCTGTGTAATCAGCTGATGTTAAAACTGAACCGTTATAAATAACAGTTGCGCCGCTCACATTGTACTTCTTTGTTGTGCTTGAAGTCTTTGATGTGAAAGCTGTCAATGTGCCGGCAGTTTCACCGTTTGTGCCATACACGCTCATTGTGTCTATATCATCAGCCTCGATAGTAACCTCTTCTGACTTACCTGATGAAACGATAGCTATTACTTCCGGATCATCTGAAGTTGAGTCTATATAATAGAAAGTTACCTTTGTACCGAGATACTTATCTATATCTGTCAAGTTGACCTTGTACTGAACACCGTCAACTGTCATTCTGTCTTCTTTCTTCTGTACGCCTGATGTGATAGTACCATTTGGTGTTGATACTACAACGCCTTCTTCCTCATACAGCTTGAACTTTTCAACGCCGAGAGTGTCGTTAGCTTCATATACAGGCTGACAATTCTTTGTGCGTGTGATCTTTCTGTAAGGAGCCATCAACGCATTGTAAACAGCCTTTATTACTTCACCTCTTGGCATATCCTGACCTACTGCGCCATTAACACCCTTGAGGAGTGATAATGCTGATGAGCCAACGCTGATATATCCGTTAGGATATCCGCCTGCTGACTCAGCGTCAACAGAATAACCCATAGCGGCAACTATCATCTTGATTACCTGCTCGTACTTTACATTGCCGTCAGGCTGTAATGTGCCATCGCCCATACCGTTTACTATAGCCTGCTCAACAGCTGCCTGTATAGTGCCTGCAGCCCAGTGATCAGCTGAAACGTCAGTAAACACATTCTGATATGTTGAGTCTGACATCTGGATCATTCTAAGGATTATTGTTGCCATTTCCGCTCTTGTAACAGTAGCTTCCGGCTTCACTGAACCATCCTCATATCCTGTGATAATTCCCAAAGCTGAGCATACAGCAAGAGCAGTGTTATATGTATTGTCATTATCATAATTGCTTGAAGGAGCTTCTGTAGCTTCCTCTGCCGGAGCCTCTGTAGCTTCCGCAGCTTCTTCCGCCGGAGCCTCTGTAGCTTCTGTAGTTTCTTCTGCCGGAACCTCTGTAGCCTCTCCCTCGGCTGGCGCTTCTGTAGCTTTCGCGACAGTTTCAGCCGTTTCTGCAGTCGTGTCTGCTGTAGCATCCTCAGCCAAAGCTGCGATACCGCATGATGTTGTGACCATCATTGCAGAGAGCAAACCACAGACAAGTCTTTTTAAATTATTACTCATGAATAATACCTCCATTTAGTTTTTATCTTCAAAAGCATGTTGCTTATTCAGAACTACATTAAATCGTTTTCTTCAACGACATACGCGTTATTTCCTTGTATTCGAGCGGGGATATGCCCGTATACTTTTTGAACACCTGACTGAAATACTGCGAATTAGAACCGTATCCGACTTTTTCTGCCACCTCGTAGATTCGATCCTTCTTACCGCCCATTATCAGCTCTTTGGCGATTTCCATTCGTTTTTCCATCACATAATGCGAAAAATTCATGCCTGTTTCTTTTTTAAATATTTTACCGAGATAATCAACGTTAGTATACAAAATAGTTCCCGCTATCCACCTTAATGAAAGCTTCTCGTTTCCAATATTCTCATCTATTATCCTTATAGTATCTTTTATAAGTGAGCTATAGATATTGACATTTTTCGGAACATTGGCATGAGCGATCTCCATCGCTTTTGAAACAATAAAATTCTTGATCTCGCGGAACGTTTTTCCATTCTGGATCGAAACGATCCCTTTCATATAGACATCAATTTTTTCGACCTCACAGCAACGTATTATACAAACGTACAGCTCAAGGCAATATGTTTTCGCAACAGCGGGAGTAGGCTTATGATTCTCAAGTTCATCGAAAAATTCGTCCATCAATACTGAAGCTTTTTTCTCATCACCGCCCGAAACAGCCTTTTCAATGCCCGTATACTGCGGCGTTAACGATATGCAATCCGTATTGATCCGTATTTCCGTTTCACACAGCACTTTTACATCTTCGGAATAGAACGAATATTCCGTGCAGCATTTAAGCCGCCTGAAAAGCTCCGGAGCATTTACCATAGGCGTGACATTGCTGTATACCGCCATGAGATCAAGCTGATAGCATTCCTCCGCAACATATAATATATGTCTAAGTATCTCCTGCGTATTATCAGCCATCGACGCGTCCACAATAACAAGCACAAGTCCTGCCATTGTCTTGCTCCAGATCACATGATCTTTTCCGAAATAACTTTCTGCCGTGTTCTGCACATAGAACAAGTCATCATATGAAACCGACTTATCTGTCTTAAGCATTATCATCTGAACAGGTTTCTGCCTGTCCATCTCAAACGCGTCACAGAAAATCTTAAAAGCCTCGTCCGAATCACCCACACCAAGAATATAGTCCATAAGGAATCTTTCTTTCAGTATAGGCTTAACTATATCGGCGCCCTGTAAAACAAGTTTTTTGAAGCCCTCGTTCATATCGTTTTTGTTAAGGTCATAAGATAAAACTTCATCCTGACGCATAAAAGTCCCTCTCCCTCCGCATCACACGTTTTAATATGACTAACAAATATTATATTCAAATGTATTATACACTAAACTAACCAAAATTTCAAGCTAAATTTTATCAAATTTTAATATTTTTTTAAATTATTTTTTAAAAATCTATATTTTGTGTTTCATGCTGAGCGCAGCTCAAGATATACAGCTTTATAACGCGTATAAATATTATCAAGAATGCTTTAAATCAGATTTTATACTATATAATATAACCAATAATTACAATTCAAGGGTGCAGCGCTGCATTAATGCCGCGTTACACCCTTGCTTAATATAAATCGAAATTTTATGATGTCTCTTCCATGTCCGATCCGCTATATACTATCCGTATAGCTCAAATGATCAAACGCTGTAAGGATTCTTTGTTTCTGTTGACTTATCGATCGTAACATTTGTCAGATCGTAATTATATGTGTTACCACGCTTATAGCCGAAGCACCAGATGCAGACCTTAGTACAGTCGAGACTCTGATATACAGCGTCATCAAGCTGACCTATAACCTTACCTGATTCTACATCTGTTACAGAAATGCTAACTGACTGAAGCACATTATCAACAGCGATCTTTACTGTATACCATTTCTCAGGAGAGATCGAAGCGATCTGAACCTGTCTTGATCCGTCAAAAGCCGTGATTCCAGTCGCTGTAAATTCCAATGTATTTGCAAGGTAGTTAGTATTTGATGTAGGGTCTGAGAATGAACCGAGCATCAGCTGGAACAGACCTTCATGCATTCTTACGTCAAACTGACAGTAACCATATGTCTGAGCAAAGTTCTGAGTTGTATCTCTCTGATACATATACATTGAACCGGCTCCGTCGTTTGTGCCTGACTTATCACTGTTTGAATACATGTTGCAGTAGTTTACACCGCGCTCCTCATCATAATAGAATGTTTCGTAATGCTTGCTTGCCGAACCCTTTGAAAGCCATGGAGAACCGTCAAGTATAATGTTCAATCCATATATCGGATTTTCAGTGTTGCCGCCTACAGCGCAATCCTTAAAATCAGAATTTGTTATATAAGTCGCGCTTGCTTCCGCGTTTGCAATTATTGGCATTGCTGCTGCCTGAATTGAAAGCACTGCAGCTGCAATAACTGAAAACAGTTTCTTGTTCATAGTTATCATCTCTCCTTTTATTATACAAAGCATAAGTATCCTATACTCTTTTCCTATCATATACATGATACAACAAAAATGTCAACTTTTCAAGTTAAAAAGCAGACATTTTTGTATAATTTCACGCTTTGTAAATAGCTATAGACATCGCCGGAACACGCATATAGAATATGCCGTCGCTTGATTCATGGCTTTCCTCAATGCTGTTTGTAGAAAGCACTTTTTCAAGCTTTCTGACGCCGTATATTGCCGCGTCGATCCTTATATCCTTAGCCGTGTCATCAAAGTTTACAAGCGTTATAAACTTTTCCTCGTCATTTCTGCGTATAAACGCGTAAGTGTGGCCGATCCTGTAGACATAATTGAAATCGCCTATCGAAAGCGCGTCGCTTGAACGGCGCAGAGCTATAAGCTCTTTCACCCACGTTCTGATCTCCGCTCCCGGATCGACTTCGTCCATCTTATCCCACGGGAACGTGCTTCGGCAGAACGGATCGCCATATCCCTGAACGCCAAGCTCATCGCCATAGAACAAGCACGGCACTCCAGGCATCGTCATGATCATACCCATTACAAGCTTGACTCTTTTTCTCGATGTCTGCAAAGCGTATCCATCTAAATGGAAATGCGCCTGCTGCTCTCTGTCCACTTCATATCTCGTAGGAACACCGCTCATAAGAGTGGTTATTCTTTCGACGTCGTGAGATGACAGCATATTGAGCAATGAATAAAATGCCGGCATAGGATAATTTTCCTTTATGCTCATTATACGCTTGTTGAACTCCGGCGCGTCTATACGGCAAAGCGCGAAATCTATTATCGCGTTTCTTAGAGGATAATTCATGACTGAATCAAGCTCATCTCCGTGGAAATATTCGCGTCTTTCGCCGTATGCCGTCTTATTTGACGCGTCCTCCCACACTTCGCCTATTATGACCGCCTCCGGATTTTCCTCTTTTACAGCCTTTCTGAGCTTTTTCACAAAAAAGTCCGGCAATTCGTCAACAACGTCAAGTCTCCAGCCTGACGCGCCGAGCCTTATCCATTTCCTGATTATGGAATCCTTTCCCGTTATAAGATATTTCTGAAAATCCTCGCTCGTTTCCTCTACCTGCGGGAGAGTCTGCATACCCCACCATGTTTCATACACATTCGGGAAGTCTATAAATCTGAACCATGTATAATACGGAGAGTCCTTCGACTGGAACGCGCCCACGCTGTCATAATGACCTTCCTTATTAAAGTAAAGACTGTCTGAACCGGTGTGGTTAAACACGCCGTCCAATATTATCCTTATACCTCTCTTTTTAGCCTCTGAACACAGCTCCTTGAACGTTTCCTCATCTCCGAACATAGGATCTATTTCCTCATAGTTGCCCGTGTCGTATTTATGATTTGACGCAGCCTTAAATATCGGATTAAGATATATCACAGTTATCCCCAGATCTTCAAGATACGGGAGCTTCTTTATTATACCCTTAAGATTGCCGCCAAAGAAATCGTTTGACTTATATTCGCCGCCGAACTGCTCCGCCTTATAAAACGGCTGATCGCCCCAATTTCTTTTTATGATGTCCGTTCTCTCACCTAAAAACGAACCATCCTCGTTTCCGTTAAAAAATCTGTCCGGGAATATCTGATATGCAACGCTTTTTTTGAACCAGTCCGGAGTCTTATAATCCTTGTTATAAACAGTTATCTGGAATGAATGTGACGCGAGCTGGAAACTCATCTCGCCCTTTCCGCCCAGATTCTCATGGTTGTTTCCATAATATACGACACCTTTATCTGTTTCAACTTCAAAATAATACCATATAAGACCCGCATGATCAGGGACGCGTATGACTGTTTCATATATACAGCTTTCCAATACACTGAACACATAAGCCATATCCGCTCTGGTCTCATCTGATTTATCCGGCTTATAAACAAGTCTTACCGCTCTCGGGATATCAAGTCCCGCAATTGAAAGTCTAAGTCTGACATCGCTTCCGCATGTTACGGCGCCGTACGGCTTGCGGAAAAATCTCTGTCTTGAATTATGTTCGATCTGCATTTTTTATGACCATTAATTCCTTTCACCAAACTCAGTTTGAATTAAAACCGTTCAGATCGTGCGAGAGCGTGAACGAGGCTGTACTTTGTGTACGCGAGTGAGCGCTCCCGTGCGAGATGGGCGGTTTTTATTCAAACTTTTTCTGATATTATACCACAATATCAGATATATAAACCATTTCTTATCTTGTTATCTTCTTTATTCCTTCAAGCACATCATCAAGGCCTTCAAAATAGCTTCTTATGATATCAGCGCAAGGCTCGATCTTGTGAACCATAGCGGCTGACTGACCTGCCATAAGCGAACCCATCTGAACATCGCCTTCCTCGAATGCGCGTCTTAATCCGCCTACGCCGAGAGCCTCGATCTCCTCAAACGGAGCGTTTTCCTTTTCAAGTCTCTGATATTCTCTTGTGAGCTTGTTCTTCAATGCTCTTACAGGCGCCCCCGTTGAACGTCCTGTAACAACAGCATCTCTGTCCTTAGCCTTTAAAACTGCCTGCTTGTAGTTCTCATGAGCTATACATTCATCTGAACATATAAATCTTGTTCCTACCTGAAGACCTTCCGCGCCGAGAGCGAATGCTGCCGCAGCGCCTCTGTTGTCCGCAATACCGCCTGCCGCAACGAGCGGGATCGAGATGGCGTCAGCAACCTGAGGTATAAGACACATAGTTGTGATCTCGCCTATATGTCCGCCTGCTTCTGTTCCCTCTGCTATGATAGCGTCAGCGCCGAGCTTTTCCATCTTCTGAGCCATAGCCACTGAAGCTATTACAGGAAGTATCTTTATTCCGGCAGCTTTAAGAGCCTCCATGTACTTACCAGGATTGCCCGCGCCTGTAGCAACTACAGCCGGTTTTTCCTCGATAACTACCTGCATTACTTCCTCAGCAAACGGTGACATAAGCATAACATTTACGCCGAACGGCTTATCTGTAAGCGTTCTGCACTTTCTTATCTGCTCTCTTACAACATCTGCCGGCGCTCCGCCTGCCGCGATAAGTCCAAGACCACCGCCGTTTGATACTGCCGCCGCAAGCTCAGCTGTCGCGACCCATGCCATACCGCCCTGGATAACAGGGTATTCAATTCCCAACAATTCACAAATTCTGTTATTCATTTTATAACCACAAACTCCTTTCACAAAACCAAGTTTGAATTAAAACTGTTCAGATCGTGCGAGAGCGTGAACGAGGCTGTACTTTGTGTACGCGAGTGAGCGCTCCCGTGCGAGATGGGCGGTTTTTATTCAAACTTTCATGTCACCTCATAATCATTATATACTGCGCAATAAAAAAAGTCAATAAAATCAGTGTACATTTTTACATGTATCATACATTATTTTATGGACATTACAAGAAAATATGATATAATTCGTATATACATAAATACATATGGAGGGATGATAATGATAAAGGACGCGATGTGGATAGGCGCGCCGCGCGGTATCGGCGGTGTATGTCCAGAATTTTTTAAAAGTATAAGGGTTCACGCGGGTATAAAAAAAGCAACGCTTTGCGTTACGGCTATAGGCGTATATGAAGCGGCTGTAAACGGCAGACGCGTGGGTGATTTCGTGCTTGCGCCGGGCTGCACGGCATTTCGTGAAAGACTGCAATATCAGGAATATGATGTTAAGAAATTTTTTGAAAAGTGGCTCTGTGATGTGCGCGCAGAGCAGTTTGAAAACGGAGCTGTGCCTGATACGGTGCCTAATTTCTGGAGTCTTAAAGGCTCAAGTGCGGCATGGGGCGATGTTATATGCGTTGTGCCGTGGCAGATATATATGACGTATGGTGATAAGAGAGTGCTTGAGGATAATTTTGACGCTATGCGCAAATGGGTTGATTTTATAACGGCGGATACGAAAGAGGAATTTTTGTGGACGAGCAGCGATGAGGACAAAGCGCTTTGGAAAAAGCATTACGGCGACTGGCTCGCGCTTGACGCTCCGTACGGCAGCTATAAGGGAACGACTGATGATGATTTTATTGCGAGCGCGTTTTACGCGTATTCGACAAGTCTTGTCGTAAAGGCAGGCGAGGTGATAGGCAGAGATGTTGCAAAGTACAGATATCTGTATGACAATATAGTCAGAAAATTCAAGCAGCGCTACAGCAAGCCAAAGACTCAAACGGAGCATGTGCTGTTGCTTTATTTCGACTTAACAGACGATAAGGCGGGAACGGCCGCGGCGCTGAACAGAATGATAGTTGAAAACGGGAACAAACTCCAAACAGGTTTTGTCGGAACGCCGTATCTTCTTCATGCTCTTTCAGATAACGGATATGCACAAACGGCATATTCACTGCTCTTGCAGGAGGAATATCCGTCATGGCTGTATGAGGTCAACCACGGCGCTACGACTATATGGGAGCATTGGGACGGGATACGAGATGACGGAACGTTCTGGAGCAGTGATATGAACTCATATAACCACTACGCCTATGGCTCTGTTATAGGCTGGATATACGAAAAAGCGGCGGGTATAAAGCCTGTTGAGGAAGCGCCGGGGTATGAGCGCGTCATAATAGAGCCTGTGGCTGATGAAAGACTTGGCAGCCTTGACGTGTCTTACATGACGAAACATGGAACGATACGCTCATCATGGCGGTATGAGAACGGCAGGGCGAGATATGAGATCAGCGTGCCGTGCCGCGCTCTTGTACGCGTAAACGGCAGTGAATACGATGTGGAAAAAGGCGATCATATTTTTTAAGCGCATGAGGGGTGAGTCAGGCTTAAGTGGATATTTAAATGTCAGCTATTATGCTTTATGAGCATAAAAAGAGATGATTTATAAGTATTGGACAAATAAGCTATTTGAATGTATAATATAACTATAAAGAATAAGAAAGTAATGCCGCGTTAAATAAAAAAGATTCCCCTCTTTAAATTTATGTTTCATGCGGCGGCATTATATATAGAGGCTGTTGTCAAGCTCAATGAGTTTGCAGCAGCCTCTGAAATTTTTATAAATAAAAATTTGAATTAAGCGTAATTGACAAAATAAAAAAAGTATGCTAATATGTTTTTATCATAGAATATATATAAAATATATTTGCAGGGGAAAACAGAATGTTGGAATTTGATTTTTATATACTTGATCTTATACGCGAGAATATAGCGGGAGGGGCGCTTGACAGTGTGATGATAGCCGTGTCCTCGCTTGGCAATGCCGGACTGATCTGGATAGCGATCACTGCTGTTCTGCTTTGCGTAAAGAAATACAGACGCGTGGGAATGATAATGGCAGCGGCGCTGATAATAGATCTTGTGCTATGCAACGCGGTGCTAAAGCCTCTTATCGCAAGACCGCGTCCGTTTTCTGTAAGACCGTGGATCGATATAATAATATCACCTCCGTCTGATTTTTCATTCCCGTCAGGGCATACAGCGGCATCGTTCGCTGCGGCGTCAGCACTGTTTTTTGCGCGGAGCAAATTGAGATGGCCGCTGGGAGTGTTAGCTGTTCTGATAGCTTTTTCAAGGCTGTATTTATATGTGCATTATCCTACAGATGTGTTGGGCGGTGTTGCAGTCGGGATCTTATGCGGCTATCTCGGCATGATCTTGGTAAGAAATATATATAGCTCATACGAAAGATATTTAGAAAAACGGTCAGATCAATAATAGAGAAAGTGAAAAGCGTGTCGTTTTAGCGGCACGCTTTTTGTATTGCTCAAATTTGGCGCAATCGTTTGCGCGATATCTGTTTTTTGATAAAAAAAAGACGATTATTTTATTGAAAATATAGTTAGAAAGTGTTAAAATGATATACGCAAAGAGCAAAAAGCAATAGAATGCCCACTTTTTTATGATGAAAGAGGAGAGAGAGAATGAAGAGAAAAATTGCGATCGCGCTTTCTTTATCTTTAGCGGTACCGGTGGCGGGATTTAACGTGCCTGCTTTTGCCGCTGATGAGGAAACGCGTACGGAGATAACGTATAATTATGACGGTGAAGATCACACAAGAATGATGGAAAAGCTTGACCGCGGTCTTGTAGCTGTCATGACAGAGGGCGGAATATTTTTGTCATGGCGTATGCTTGGAAGCGAGAGCTCGTTTGACACAATATATTCATCACCTGATTTTGACGTGTACAAAAACGGTCAGAAGATCGCTACTGTAACGGACAGCACAAACTATATCGATACTGAAGGAACGCAGGCTGATGAATATTCTATAGCAGTTTCCGGAACAGATGAGCTTTGCGAGTCTGTCACCGCGTGGTCGGAAAATTATACATCGATACCTCTTGTGAAGCCTCAATCGGAGGATATATATGACACAAGCGGTATGTATATAAGCACAAATGATTTTACCGTTGCCGACGGATCGTGCGGCGATCTTGACGGAGACGGCGAATATGAGATAGTGATAAAGTGGGTAAGTTCAGAACGTGATGTAGGTTCTCCGGGTGATCCGGCATATTCGGGAACAGTGAGGTTTGCGGCATATAAGCTGGACGGTACAAAGCTTTGGGATCAGGATATAAATCTGGGCAAGAACGTTTATTCGAGCGCGCATACTGTGCAGTTTCTCGTTTATGACTATGATGGCGACGGAAAGGCTGAAATGATGTGTCAGTCGAGCGTCGGTTCTGTTGACGCTTTAGGTCAGTATGTGACTAAGGCGGCAGATCCGGAAAAGTATCCGGATATATATAATGTCACTGATGAGGAAAATGAAACGAGTGATTACAGAGGATACGGAATCGTTTTTACAGGTCCTGAGTATCTGACAGTATTTAACGGAGAAACAGGCGAGGCTATGGATACTATATCACTTCCTACTGAGCGTGTTTCCGCTGAAACGTTCGGCGATGATTTTGGAAACAGATCAAACAGATTCTTGGGCGAGGTGGCGTATCTTGACGGTGAAACTCCATCGGCTGTATATTGGCGCGGATATTATTACGGCAGAAACGGACGCCAGAGAATAAGCGTAGCGGGAGTAAACTTTGACGGTGAACGTTTGTCTGTGGACTATAGATTTGATACTCTGTCATCTCAGCCGGGATATCAGCCGGGAAATGAGGATTATGTAGGTCAGGGAAATCACAATCTGACATGCGCTGATGTAGATGATGATGGCTGTGATGAGGTTATCTCCGGTTCGAGCTGTATTGAAATGGGAGAGGACAGCGGAAACGGATACAAATATCTCACTATGAAATGGTGTACTCATCTTGGTCATGGTGATGCTATGCATATAGGCAATTACGATCCGACAAATCCGGGACATGAGCTGTTTGTAGTCCATGAGGATGCGCCTTACGGAATGTCGCTTATAGCGGCACGCACGGGCGAGATTTTATACCATGAGGATGCGGACGGTGATACGGGCAGAGGTCTTATGGCCAATACAGGAATGGGCGGATATTTTCAGGTGTCAGGCTCATCGAACAAGATATCAAATGGCGGAGGTGATTTCACCAATGCGCCGGCTGGTGTAGGAAATAATTTCCGTATCTACTGGGACGGGGATATATACGAGGAAACGCTCAATCATTCTCGTTACACACCTCAAATATATAAGTGGGATGGCCATGGGATGAGCGCGTATGCAACATTTTACGGAACGACTACTGTAAATGGAACAAAAGCAGTGCCAACGCTTATGGCGGATCTTTTCGGAGATTGGCGAGAAGAACTTGTGCTGGCGTCAAGCGATCTTTCGGAGTTAAGAGTTTACACGACAACTGATTTTACAGAATATAAGATGCCAACGCTGATGTCAGATCCTGTATACAGAAGCGGAGTAGCGGCGGAGCAGACAGCATACAATCAGCCGCCTCATCTTGGAGTGTATGTAACAGAGGATATGTTTAAACCTCGTGTTGTATCGCTCAGCATAGAATCACTGCCTGAAAAACTGGAGTACAGAACGGGTACAGATCTTGATACGACCGGTCTTGTTGTAAAGGCGGTCGATGAAACGGGCGCTGAATATGAGGTCACAGATTATGCTGTATGGGGCTTTGATTCGGATATTGCCGGTGAAAAGGAGCTTACAGTCTGGTATAGAAACAATTCAGCTAAATTTACGGTGCTCGTAAAAGAGGATGACACGATCGCGATAGAAAATTGCAGTGAGACATTATATCTTTTGCAGTCAAAGCAGAATCAATCGAAAAAAGTAGGAGATATAACGTATAATGTGGGAGCGAGAAGCGCCGGCGGCGATGCTCAGACCGGTTTTATCATAAATGATACAATGGTTGACGGCAAGCCGGTCATGAGAGCTCAGGCAGGAAGATTTTCAACATCGGGAAGAAACGCGTATATGGTGTTTGACAGAGCTCCGGATGAGTACCGTAATGAATACGATTATACATTTGAAAGTGATATATATTTCTTTGCGGCTGATGGAAAAGAAGAATCTGCCGGAATGATAATGTACGGTGCAAACGGTGAGGAATTGAACAATATTTCTGTTTCAGAGCTTGGATTGAGCGTGAATACATGGTATCATTATAACCTGCATTTCTCAAGCGGCATTTTCACAGAAACGATAACCGGAGCTGATGGGGAGATCATTTCATCACGAAAGCTTGACGGATCATCGCCGCTTAAGAGGATAGATTTCATAGATAACCTTGGAACAGGTAATTATGAGAACGTTGCTGTGTATTTCTCGGGATTACAGTATTACAGAGAGCTTATCGTTACAGCAGCACCGGAGGCGATTATAAACAGTGTTGACGGAGGCAAAGTAAATGTAACATCTGTCGGCGCAAATATCGTTATGTATTCAGCGTCATATGATGAGACAGGTGTTCTTAAAGGTATAGAGATGTTTGAGATAGAACCGTCAAATGAGGCGGTAACAAATGATTATGAGCTGACAAAGGAGTCAGATAAGCTGTTTATATGGAGCGGCACGCTTCCGCTTATAAATACTATGAATATGGATCAATAAGAACAAAAAAATCGCCCGGCAAAAATGCGGGCGATTTTTTTAGCTTTATTATAAAAGTCCCATCACATGCTGCATAGCGATGCAGACGAGAGTTATCATGATCCAGCAGATAAAACCAAGAACGATCGGCTTTCCGCCTGATTTTACAAGCTTTACAATGTCTGTGTTAAGACCTATAGCGCACATAGCCATAACGATGAAGAATTTGCTTAGATCCTTGAGCCAGCCGAATATGTTTGTGCATACATCAAGCGCTCCGCCTGTCACAAACGCGTTTACAAGAGTTGTGATCAAAGATGCGCATATGAACCAGAGAATGAACATCGGGAATATCTTCTTAAGGCTTACCTTGCTTGCGCTGCCGCCCATCTTCTTAGCTGTGTGCATACGGTAGAAAGCGAGAGCGAGAGTGATAGGTATTATAGCGAGTGTTCTTGTGAGCTTTACTATAACAGCAAAATCAAGAACGTTTGTTACGTCGTGGAGCGTTTCCCATGTTGACGCCGCGGCTGTTACAGATGATGTGTCATTTACGGCAGTTCCGGCAAAAATTGCAAATCCTGTATCTGACATACCGAGCACGCCGCCGAGAGTAGGGAATATGATAGCCGCTATAACGTTGAACAGGAATATAACTGATATTGCCTGCGCTATCTCCTTGTCGTCGGCATCTATAACAGGAGCTGTCGCCGCAACGGCGCTTCCTCCGCATATTGAAGAACCTACACCGATAAGCGTTGCGATTTTTGAAGGTATCTTCATAAGCTTCATCAGTATGAATGATACGATGAGTGAAGTTGCGATTGTCGATATGATTATCGGCAGTGATTGAGCTCCAACTTGTCCAACGGTGGTCAAGTTAAGGCCAAAACCGAGAAGAATGACCGCGTATTGAAGGACCTTTTTAGATGTGAATGTGATCCCCTCTGCTGTTGTTTTTTTGTTTTTGTAGAAGAGCGCTATTACCATGCCGGCGATTATCGCTATTACAGGCGCGCCTACGACCTCAAGTATCGGTACAAAAGATACGAGCGCCGTAGCGGCTGCCGCTATGATCAGGCACAGGGCTATTCCTGGAATTTTTTGTTTCATAATACCTTGTTCCTTTCTTATGTTGTTTGTTATTCATTTAGCATATGATATTTTATCATATAAAACACATAAAATCAATAATAAATATAAGTTATTGATATATTTTTGTCTATGTTACAAAAAAATCAAATAATATCGTCCTTAAAATACATATATTTTAGGAAAAGATCTGTAAAATCCTTATGCTCCGCGAGTGAAAATACGCGTGAAAGCTCTCGAAGCTTATCAATATCGTAAAAGCCGTTATCATTTTCAAGAAGCTTTACGCATCCGCCGAGAGATGTGTTTCCTACAGCGATGTATTTATCTATGAGCGAAGACGGAAGAAGGCCCGCAGCGCAGGCTTTTTTTATATCGAGATTTTGCCCGAATCCACCGGCGATATAAATATTTGATATGTTATCAGGATCAATTCCGGACTCTGCAATAAGGATCTCAATACCGGTTCTTATAGCTGATTTCGCAGTCTGAAAAGCGCGTATATCTTTTTGGGTGAAATATATATTATCGGAAACAGTGAATTTTCCGTTAAGCTTTTCATTGAGCTTTCCTGTTTCGTCCATATACCCGTTTTTTATAAGCTCAGCGCAGAGCTCAACTATTCCGGTCCCGCATATCCCCACGGCTTTCTTATCGTTAATTGTTTTGATCATATTGCTTTTGAGGTCAATGGAACACACGGCCCCGTCTATAGATCCAACGCCGCACGATATCCCGCCGCCCTCAAATGCCGGTCCTGCCGCCGTAGATGTGCATATGATACCATCTCTGTTTCCTATAGCCATTTCTCCGTTTGTGCCTATATCCACAAGCATATTTATATCATCATTTTCGTGAAAACCGAGCATATAAAGTCCGGCAGATATATCACCGCCTATAAACGGCGATATACCGCCTACAAGATGTATGCCGTCCTGCGTCGTGACAGAGCGGAGGTTTTCCGCCTCAAACGGATATGTGCCGAGCTTATCGCAGCTGTATCCCATAAGAAATGATGTCATCGCGGTGTTGCCGGCGGCGATCACAGGTTTATTTCGCGCATTAAGCTCATTTATTATTCTGAGCAGCTGATATTTTAGAACGGAGTGTATCTCGCTTTTTCTGCCGCTGTTATAGGCTTCTATGCGGGAGAGGACGTCCGCGCCGAAACGTCTTTGCGCGTTAGTTTCGCCGATCTCCGCTTTTTTCTGCCCGTTTTCATAGAGAACGGCTGCAATAGTAGTTGTGCCTATATCTATGCAAAGTCCTGTCGCTGTAGATGGGATATATCCCGAGCCTGATAATACCCTGAAGCTTTTACCAGTATCGCGAACTCGCCTTGGACAGCTCATATTTGAGCATTTTGAGCAGTCATGCTGAGCTTTGAAAACAGATATATCATCTGTAAGCTCAAGCATATAACACATAGTTTTAACGGGTGACAGCATGTACGCGTCTGTAAGCGACACACCGTCAAGAGGCGCTTTTTTTAACACGTCCGCCTGAAAAGAAACAGGCGCCGATGAGGGCGCCTCTACACGCTTTTTTATGCCTTTTTCGTGATTTGCACAGAAGAGCTTTATCCGTTCTGAAACGGCTGAGTCAGCCATAAATACCGCCTCGTCAGCTATAGCGTTCACCATAAGAGCCGCCATAGCCTCGCCCTCTTTGAAATATCTTTCTGATATATCCGATACTGCGCTGCCGGCTGTTATCGTAACATAAATATTATTTTTTTCTATAGATGCCGTATATGAAATATCAAGTGAATCGAGCGCAGGCTGAAAAAGCGTATCAAATTGCTTTGAAACGCTTTCGTAGATAATATCTTCTTTTTTGCATCCGAGAAAAGACAGCACAGTGTCTTTTTCGGGTGTTATTTTAAGTTTTTTATTATATTCTATAAATACCAAATCGTTATTCTCCTGTAAATCGTTTTGCCATATTTTTCAGCTCATCTGCCGCGTATGACGGCGATACGATCCTCACTGCGCCGCCGAATGTGAATACCCATGCGTAAAATACAGGACTAAGCGCAACGTCCACAGTGACGTCAAACGACTCACCGTCATCTCTCACATTAAAAACGACATCAGAACCGAAACGGTCTATAACAGCATTAGTAAGCTCCTTACTGCAATTAAGAGTTACGCTGTCTATATCGCCGTTGTACATTCCAAAAAATCTTTTAGCATACACCGCCATATCTATATCCTTGAATTTATCCTTTCCATCACGGTTTTCAGATGTAAGTGATATAGATGCCATTCTGTCTACGCGGAAATGTTTTATCTGTTCGCTCTCCGTTTCATATCCTACCATATAGTAATTCTCGTTCATCCAGCAGAGCGCCCAAGGGCTTATATGGTAATTTTGTCCGCCGCGGCGGTATACCTTGTTTTTTCTGAGATCCCAGTTAAAATATGAAAAAACTATTTTTGCATTTGCCTGTATCGCATTATGTATTCTGTCAACATTGTAATAGATGCTTTCGTTGCTTGACTTTATCCTGTTAGCGACAAACACCTGACTTTGCAGCTTTTCAGCGTCATAGACAGTGGTGAGTCCTTCAAGCTTTTTGATAAGCTCGTTTGACTTTCTCTTAGTAATGAATCTTGACGCTTGGACCGCGTCAACAAGAAGCCGCAGTTCGGCTGTTTCAAAATGTCTGTTCGCCAAATAGTATCTAAATCGCTTGTTATGCACCGGAATGATCTCGTATCCAAGACTTTCCATAGCCTCAAAATCACGATAGATGCTTTTGCGCTCGGCGCTTATGCCGATCGCGGAAAGTCTGTCGATAATTTCCCCGACGGAGATCGGATGATCCTCGTCTGTCAGTTTTTCCATTATATCAATAACATAATAAAGCTTAAGCTTTTGTTTTTCACTCCGCGGCATATATACCTCCATTAAAATCCTTTTCTCAAACTGCCCAAGGTAATAATACCCAATCAAACAAAATAATTATATCACATTTTAGGTGAATTTGCAATATGTTTATGAGTTTTTTATAGCAGTATTTTACTTAACACCGCAAGTCGTAATTCATAATCGGAAAAAGGGGGATAATATGACATGTCAGAAAAGAGAATATATATATTTTATGCGTTAAAGGTATAATTGTAAATTAAAATAGAAAAAAATGTGAAAAAAATGTTTATTTAGACTTGACAAAACTATACTTTATGTTGTATAATATATATTGTTGTACATGTTCTATAACACAACAGATATTTCCATCGAGTCCGTAGTAATTGACTTGCCGGGAGGAGGGGAATACAGAATGTCTGAAATCAGAGTAAAAGAAAATGAATCACTTGATAGTGCATTGAGAAGATTTAAGCGTCAGTGTGCAAAGTCAGGTGTTATGGCTGAAGTAAGAAAGCGTGAGCACTATGAAAAGCCAAGTGTAAAGCGTAAGAAGAAGTCAGAAGCAGCTCGTAAGAGAAAGTATTAATTTTAGGAGCGTTTCATCATGACATTAAAGGATAAGCTAAAAAGCGATCTTATATCGGCCATGAAGGAGAAGGACTCTGTTCGCAAGAACGTTGTCCAGCTCATAAAAGCCGGCGTATTACAGATCGAAAAGGATAAAAAAATTACACTTGATGATGAAGGTGTATTAGACGTAATTGCCAAGCAGTTAAAGCAACGCAGAGACTCGCTTCCGGATTACGAAAAGAGCGGTAGGGAAGATCTTATCGCTGAACTTAAAAGAGAAATGGAAATCTTGATGGAATATTTACCGGCACAGCTTTCGCATGAAGAGCTTGTGGCGATCGTAAAGGAAGCGGTTGAATCTACAGGCGCTTCTACATTGAAGGATATGGGCAAGATCATGGCAGCTGTAATGCCTAAGACTAAAGGCAGAGCGGACGGAAAAGAGATCAACAGCATAGCGCGTGAGCTTTTAGGCTGATAGTTCCCGTATCATTGGATTTGCGTTTATCAAGAGGACTTGCTCTTGAAGTCCTCTTGTACGTCATGCAGGTATAGCTCAGTTGGTAGAGCAACGCATTCGTAATGCGTAGGTCGTGGGTTCGAGTCCCATTTCCTGCTCCAAACCAGGAAACACCGTGCTTTGTAAAAAAGCACGGTGTTTTCTATTGTCATTTTGCACAATACGTTAGGCAAAAATATACATGGAACTAACAGGTAGCTAACAATATTCAACAACAAGATACCAGCAAGTAAAAAAA
>CALXSW010000044.1 GCA_944391255.1 uncultured Clostridia bacterium
TTGAAGGAATAGCTATGTTTGCCGAAAATGAGGAAGGATTTGAATTGCTGAGGCAAATTAAACGTCGTTCACCATCAATGATATGCGCGGGCGATACGGCATTTGATAATACTGATATTACGGGGAATGATGATGAGCTGACCGCGGCAATGAATGGATTTATAATGGTGAATGAATTTATATTAAAAATTGAAACAGATGAGGAGATAGACAGATATACAAAATTTTCCGATGCATATACTGCAGAAACGGGGGAAGAACTTGATTTGTGGTATATACAGGGATATAATGCGGTAAGAATGATTGTAGATACAGCGGTAAATAAAAAAACAACAGATCCTCATCTGATTGCCGATACGCTCCACGAGGAAGGATATCTGGGATTGTTCCAAAAGCTGAGCTTTTCCGAAAGTGGAAAACTCGCAGAAAAAGATAATGTATACAGTGTGTTTGATGCAGAAGGCTATGTCACAGACTATTTTTTAAAGGATGGGGTGAGATAATGGAGCTGTTCAGAAAAGAGGCGGTCGAAAATTTTTCGTCGAAATCAGGGATAAGAAACTCTGTTCACGCGGTGAGCATTAAAGCGTCAGCGTTTATTGCACTTCTCATACTTTGCACAGCAGCATTTTCTTATTGGCTCTTTTTTGGAACGATATACGAAACCGTGACAGTCAACGGAGCGATATGGCCGTCAAAAAATAATGGGGACGTATATACTGTCTATGGAGGAACACTGTCTAAAACGGTCATTTCAGAGGGTGACATGGTAAAAGTCGGAGATATTTTAGCGGTAATTCCGCAGGAAAATATTTTAACGGAAATAGAAACAGGTAGACAGAACGGTATTTCCGATACGGAGCTTCAAAAATTATATGACGAATACGACAAACGTTCCATGATACGTTCTGCGGTAGACGGATCAGTAACGTATATAGCTGATGAAAACTCGTACATGACCGCGGGCTCAAAAGTAGCGTCTGTCGTGCCTTACAACGAAAACGGAAATAACAGAACGCTTACAGCGTTTATCCCTTCAGATAGCAGCGGCTTTATAACACTCGGTATGGAGGTTCAGGTAATGCCCGACTTTGCACCAAGGGATGAATATGGATATATACGAGCGTACATTTCGGAAATAGCGTCTTATCCTGTCACGGGCCAAAGCGTATGAGAATCGAGCGGAGAACTGCTTTCGGGACTACTTGATGATACAGAGAGCTACATAAGGATAGAGATAACGCTTATTCCTGATATTGAACAAAATGAACGTATAAGAGAAAAAAACCGTGAGGCATCTGCCCGCGTCTACGAGAACATGAAAGCAGCTCTTGAAGACAAGAACAACTATGATGGGATCAATGCGGTACTGAAATTCCTGAACGAGCGTGAACGGGTAGACGATAGTATCCCACTTTCGGAGCAGCTTAAATACATAGAAGAAAGGCTATATATAAGAACACGATATATACAGCTTGATGTGGATTGGTATATGACTTGTGCTATGCCGATGCTTGTGAAAACTAAGGAAGGACAATGGCTGGCGGTTATACCATCACCTGGCGGCACATGCTCATATATCGACAAAGGCAAAAAGGTCAAGGTGGCGCATAAGAATGCTGGCGAATTCACATTAGATGCGGTATGCTTTTACAGAGGAATGGGAACGGGCAGGATCAGTATGAAAGGCCTTATCTTGTTCATGATAAAATGCTGTTCAAAGAAAGATGTATTTGCGGTCGTATTGACATCTGTATTCACAATACTTGCCGGACTGCTTGTGCCATGGGTAAACAGTTTTATATTCTCACGCACAATTCCGTCCGGAGAAGTACATGGTATATCCGCAGTGGCGGCGCTTCTGCTGTCGGCTGTGATGACGTCAGCGGTGCTTGGACTTTTGCAGTCGTTCATTTTGACCAATACAATACTGCGTTGCGGTGTATATGTACAAGGTGCTGTGTTTTCAAGACTGCTATCGCTCAAATCAGAGTTTTTCAAAAATATCAGAACAGGCGAGCTTGCAAATGCTATAACAGAGTTTTCGGATATAACAAAGATAGTTTCTGTAAGGAGTATTAGCGCGTGCATTGGAATGGGATTATCACTTGTATACCTCGTGCAGATATGGATATATGCTCCGCAACTACTTGGCTGGGTGATACTTTCTTCCGTGTTGCTTATCGGACTAATGGTAGCGGAGGGGGTTATGAATTCACGGTGGATGAGCAGCTGCTCGGCGTCACTTTCAAAAATGTCGGGTTTTTGCTATGAGCTTTTTTCTGGCATAGAGCAGATAAAGCTGAATGGAGCAGAGGCGCGCGCGCTTCGGCGCTGGAGCGAATATTATCTCGATGCATCAAAACATGAGAATAAGCCCTTTTTGATTAAGTACTCGACGGCAATTTATAGGCTTATAAAGGTGTTTGTTACCGCGGCAATATTCCTTTTCGGCGCGCGGATGGCTGCTTGTGACTATATTGCGTTTTCATCGGCATACGGAGCGTATACGGCAGCAAGTGCCGGAGCAGCGGTCATAATACAGATGGTTGCAGGATTTCGCTCGTCATATTCACTTATAAAGCCTGTGTTTGAAGCAGAGTGCGAGGAATACGATACAGGAAAGA
>CALXSW010000045.1 GCA_944391255.1 uncultured Clostridia bacterium
CATATGGATAATGTCGGATATGATATGTACTGCCGCATATTGAGTGAAAGTATAGATGAGGCAAAGGGTATAAGGCATAGCGAGGATACCGATGTTTCAATAGATATTTCAATGAGCGCATATATTCCTGAATCATATATAGCCTCAGCAAATCAGAGGATAGATATGTATAAGAAAATAGCAGCTATAGAGTCTGATGAAGATGAGCTTGAGATTAAGGATGAATTGATAGACCGCTATGGCGAGCCGCCTAAGCCGGTGCTTAATATTATAGCTGTAGCGGTAGTAAAAATACCGGCGCGTGAGATAGGCTGCACGGAGGTAAGCGCAAAGAACAGGGCGGTGACATTGAAATTTCTTCCGGATAAGATAAATGCCGGTATAGTATTCGGACTTGAGAAAAAATACCCAAAACGCGTGAAAGTCATGATGAAGGACAGTGACAAAAATCCGCTTGAATTTATTAATAATTTATTAAATTTGATAAAAGAATTGCAAAATGCAGAAAAATGATGTATAATAGTATTCAAATGTATAATATACAAGAAGGAAGGAAAATTTTAAAATGAAAAAAATAGGTTTGGCAGCCGTTCTTACAACGGCAGCATTATTGCTTTCATCATGCGGAAGCGCGGAGGTTGCATTGCAGGTAGGCGATAAAAAGGTCACAACAGCAGATCTTTCAATATTCCTTGCAAGCGAAGCTGGAAGCGGCCAGTTTGAAGAGTCAAAGGATCAGTTCGTTGAACAGGTAGAGGATATGCTCAAGTACGAGGCTCTTGCTCCTGCTCTTGGCGTTGAGATCTCAGACGAGGATATGCAGCAGGTAGTCCAGATGAAGGCAAGCTACGCTCAGCAGGCGGGCGGTCTTAAGGCTTATAAGGAATATCTTGAGAGTATAGGATCAAGCATAGATGCGCTTGAGGATATACTTACGGCCTCAGTGTATCAGAGCGAGGTATACAGCAAGATATCTGAGGATATAGAAGAGCCTACAGACGATGAGATAAAGACATATTTCAAGGATAACTATTACCGCGCTAAGCATATCCTTATCTCAACAGAGGGTGACATATCAGAAGATGAGGCTCAGACAAAAGCAAATGATCTTCTTGCTCAGGCAGAAGGCGGAGCTGATTTTGACACATTGATAGCTGAAAATTCAGAAGACCCTGGCTCAGAGTCAAATCCAGACGGTTATATCTTCACAGACGGCGATATGGTGCCAGAATTTGAAGAGTGCGTAAAGAGTCTTGGTGAGGGTGAATTTAACGTATGTAAGTCAACATACGGATACCATGTTATCCAGAGACTGCCATTCTCAGAAAATGAGGAAAAATTCAATGAATGGCTTGAAGACAATAAAACATCAGTTTCGAGCGCTATAAAGCAGAAGAAAATAGAAGAAAAGGTAGACAGTCTTCTCGCTGAAAACAATATAACAGTAACAGTAAATGAAGATGTATTGGAAGCATATACAGAGGATAAGCTCCCTGATCCGGCTCCTACAGCTGACACTATGAATTAATGAATAAAATTATGTCCCTGCCCAAAGTTATGGGCGGGGATTTTCTTTTGCCTTTATATTCCGAAAAATAAGGAAAAATGAGGAAACATAAGATATTTACAAATAAGATGTGAAAAGTTTATGAACAGGTGTAAAAATACAATAAAATCGGCGTAATTGCTTGCATTTTAAGCGCAAATATGATATAATAAATAAGAATAGTTTCAGATTTTTTTACATGAATATGAGCCGTTTTTTTGTGGCTCAAGGAGGCATTTTTATATGGCTAAAAAGTCAAAAGAGCAACCCCTCAATATGGAGGCAATAGAGAACCAGAAAATCGTTGGGGTTGATCTGGATAGTGAAATGAAAAAGGCGTATATCGATTACGCGATGAGTGTTATTGTAAGCCGCGCGCTCCCTGATGTGCGTGACGGACTTAAGCCTGTTCACAGGCGCATACTATATGATATGTACGATTCAGGACTTTTATACGAGTCTGATTTTAGAAAGTCGGCGGCTACTGTCGGTGACGTTCTCGGTAAATATCATCCGCATGGCGACTCATCTGTTTATGACGCGATGGTGCGTTTGGCGCAGGATTTCTCTTTGAGATATCCGCTTGTGCAGGGCAAGGGTAACTTCGGCTCTGTAGACGGAGATCCGGCTGCCGCGTATAGATATACGGAAGCGAAAATGTCGAAAATATCGGCATCTATGCTTACAGATATAGAAAAAGAAACAGTAGATTTTGTACCGAATTTTGATGACAAGCTCAAGGAGCCGGACGTGCTTCCGTCACGTTTTCCGAATCTGCTTGTAAACGGCTCAAACGGTATAGCTGTCGGAATGGCGACAAATATACCGCCGCATAACCTCACGGAATCGATCGACGCTATAATCGCATGTATCGATGATCCGATGATAACTATAGAAGAGCTTATGGAATATATCCCCGGCCCTGATTTCCCTACAGGCGGCGTTATCATGGGCAGACGCGGTATCCGTCAGGCGTACAATACAGGACGCGGCAAGATCATATTAAGAGCGAAAGCGGAGATAGAGGAGTATGACAACGGAAAGCAGCGCATCGTAGTTACGGAGATACCATATAAGGTCAATAAGGCGCAGATGGAAAAACATATAGATGAGCTTATCCGTGACGGCAAGCTTGACGGCATTTCCTCTACAAGAGATGAATCAGCTGAAGATATAAGATTTGTCATTGAGCTGAAGCGTGACGCGAACGCTAATGTTGTGCTTAATA
>CALXSW010000046.1 GCA_944391255.1 uncultured Clostridia bacterium
TAAATATCATATATATTGAAAAGGTTGCGGCAAAAAATGCCGCAGCCATTCAGATCTGCGCCTGGAGTACCCATGCGCCCATTTTCTTTCCTCTTTCGTTTTCCATAAAATCCTTGAACTTTTCATACGTTGTGTTCATTATAAGCTCCTCAGGAAAATCAATTTCCTCAAGCATTCCAAGCGCCAGATCGTAATTACCTATATCCATCGAGAAATGCGCGTCTGATGACACCACGATCCCCGTTCCTGTCTTTTTACATATCTCCGCTATCCTGCGGCAGTTTTCAACATTGCTTCGGCGCACAAAAAAGGTGTGATTATTTATCTCTATAAGCTTATTATGCTTTTTCGCAAGCTTTATTATATATTCATAATCGTATTTGAACTTCGGAGAGCCGCTGTGACATATTATATCTGTAAGCGGATTTGTAACTATCGCCTCATACGCCTCAGTGTGATCATCTTTATCAGTGTCCTTATACGCCGGCTCGTGTATGCTCACGTTTACAACGTCAAGCCTTTTTAATATATCCTCATCAAGATCAATATTGCCTTTGATATCGAGTATATTGACCTCCGCCCCGACAAGTATTTTCTGCCCGAACATCAGGCGCGGCAGGTTTTTCAGATTTCTGAAATGCCAGTCGTGCGGCGCGTCAGGCATCGCCGGACCGTGGTCTGTCACGGCAAATCCGTCCATTCCTATCTTAGCGGCAAATGTCGCGTTTTCGGTGAATGTGGAATACGCGTGAGTGCTTGCTATAGTATGAGTATGCGTGTCAAACTTTATTCTCATCATATCATCTCCGGTCATAGATTGAGCTGCGCTTCCATCTGACTCATAAGTCGCTTGTTCAGCTCTACAGCCGCATTGTAGCCCATCTTCTTCTGTCTGTTATTCATTGCCGCGACCTCTACTATAACGGCGATATTTCTTCCGAGCTTGACAGGTATAGTCAGCGACGGAACGTTTATGCCCATTATATTAGTATATTCATCTACCATGCCCAGTCTGTCATACTGCTTTTCCTTTTCCCATGGCTCAAGATGAATTACCATATCTATCTGCTGCTCGTCCTTTATAGCGCCCATACCGAATATTTCCTTTATATCGATTATGCCGATGCCTCGCACCTCTACAAAGTGACGTATTATCTCAGGCGATGAGCCTATAAGCGTCGTATCTGATATCTTTCTTATTTCAACCGCGTCATCAGCTACAAGACGGTGACCTCTCTTTACAAGCTCTATCGCCGCCTCGCTCTTTCCTACGCCGCTCTCACCCATTATGAGTATACCCTCACCGTAGATCTCGCAAAGCACGCCATGGCGCGTCTTAGTAGGCGCAAGCTGTGTATTGAGGTATCTTATTATCATGCTCATAAACTGCGATGAGCCGAAATCACATCTCAAAAGCGGAATATTATATTTTTCCGCAAGCTCTGTCATCTCCGGGAATATCTGGAGTCCTCTTGTTATAACAAGAGCAGGAAAACCCATAGCGAACAGCCTTTCAAGACGCTTTTCCCTTTCCTCAGTTGAAAACTGCTCAAGGAAGGTAAACTCCACCTTGCCCATGATCTGAAGACGCGAACTGTCAAAATATTCTACAAATCCGACCAGCTGCAACCCCGGTCTGTTTATATCCGATGTTGTTACGATTATCTGATCTATGTTCTTAGGTTCATACAGAACCTCAAGCGAAAATTCTTCTATTATTCTGTTAAGCGGTAATTTTGCTGTACTGTTCATAGCTATAATACCTACTCCTTTCAAGTAAAATGAGGTAACCGACAGGCACTCTTATCTTATAATATATTATAGCATATTATTTCCGCTTTTTCAACATGATTTTAGTCAATATTATATAAGAATTAACCAATAAATGTTCCGAAATCGTGTTTATTTTTAAAGTTTTTGAAAAAAATAAAAAAAAATCATGAAAACTATTGCAAAATACGATAAAGTGTGGTAAAATATTTTACGATGTTTGTTTAATGCTAAGACCAGGAGGTGTTAATATGGCAAAATGTGATATCTGCGGCAAGGGCGTAAGCTTCGGTATTAAAGTTTCACACTCACACAGACGTTCAAACAGAACATGGAAGCCAAATGTTCACAAGATGAGAACTACTGTAAATGGCACACATAAGACAATCAATGTTTGTTCACGTTGTCTTCGCACATTGAGAAAAGAAACAAAGGCCGTTTAATTATCAAAAGACTCGAACAGCTTGCTTATTTGCAGGCTGTTTTTTTCATAATCTCATGCTTCGATAAACTTACGATGTATATTTATTACAATTTTCTTTCGGTTATGTTTCGTTTTATTGACATTCTATGAGATTATAAAAATTTGTTTTGCATTTTATATGTATTTGTGTTATACTGATATTATAGATATACATATGTCTTTTTTTCTTCCGCTATTGCGCGGAATGACTGCTATAAACAAGATGAGATAAATTATTTGAAGGGGTGTTTCTCTTGGAAAAACTCTTGATCAAGGGTGGAAACAAATTACACGGTGAGGTAGTGATAAGCGGAGCGAAAAATGCCGCTGTTGCGATTCTTCCGGCATGTATTCTCGTAAAGGGCGTGTGCAGGATAGAAAATCTCCCCGATATAAACGATGTTAAGCTCTTTTTGAAGATCCTTAAAAATCTCAACGCTGAGATCGAATATATAGATAAAAATACTGTTTTGATAGACTGCACTAATGTGAATTCGTATGAACCGCTCGGAGATCTGACGCGCAGAATGCGCGGCTCAAGCTATCTCATGGGCGCGCTCCTCGGCAGATTCCATAAGTTTAAGGTCGATCCGCCGGGCGGCTGTGATTTCGGTACGCGTCCTATCGATATGCATATAAAATGCTTCGAGGCTATGGGCGCTACAGTTGACGTTTCACGCGGTCTTTTAAACGCGACTGCCGATGAGCTTAACGGCGCGCAGATCTATTTTGATATCGTTTCAGTCGGAGCGACGGTGAACGCCATTCTCGCCGCTGTTCTCGCGAACGGAACTACAATAATAGAAAGCGCCGCAAAGGAGCCGCACATAGTTGATCTTGCCAATTTCTTAAACGCCTGCGGAGCAAAGATCCGCGGCGCCGGAACTGACACAATACGTATTACCGGAGTTTCATCACTCCACGGCAGCGCTCACGCTATTATCCCCGACCAGATAGAGGCCGGCACATTCATGATCGCCGCGGCGGCTACACGCGGTGATGTAACGCTGAAAAATATTATACCGCGTCACCTTGAGGTGATAGGCTCTAAGCTTACAGAGGCGGGAGCTAAGGTGGAATATTTTGAGGACAGCGTAAGAGTATGGGTGCCTGACGGGACTGTTTTTAAGCGCGTGAACTTTATCGCGCTCCCTTATCCTGGCTATCCTACCGATATGCAGCCTCAGCTTGTTGCATTTTTGACAACTATACCCGGTACAAGCTCAG
>CALXSW010000047.1 GCA_944391255.1 uncultured Clostridia bacterium
TCAGCGTTGTACTTTGACGCATACGCTTCTACAAGCGCCTTTCTTCTGTTTACCGACAAACTTTCTGGAAAGCAATCGCGGCTCACTGCCACGATTCCTATCTTTACCTTTGGCATATTGTCCATAATATAATATCACCTTTCAACTTTTATTTTTTCACAGGGATATCTCCCCATGTTATTTACTTGATTTTAAATATGCGAGCAATTCGATAACAGCAAAATCAATTTACTCTACAGTTATATTATACACCAGATTTCCAATAATTTCAACATGTATTTTTATTATAATTCTACCAATTATTTGCCAATTTCATACAAACAAAAAGACAGTACCAAGATCGATACTGTCTTTATAATTATTCGTCATGATCAAACAGGATATACCTTGTTTTCTCTGTCTACAAGAGTATTATCTACCTTGTCAAGATTTGCTTCTCTGTACTTGAAGAACTTAACAGCAACCTGATCGAACAAAGCGTATGAAAGAACATCTTCAGGCTGACGTGTCCATTCAGCGCAAGCCTTCTTCATGTTTTCAAGCTCTGGCTTGAGCTTATCTGCCGGACGGCATGTGATTCTTTCCTCATCGCCGATGATCTTCTTAACAAGCGCAGGATCAATTTCACCAGGACACTTACCGTACTCACCGCGTACGATAGCCTTTGTTTCCTTTGAAACCATCTTATATCTCTCGCCCATAAGAACGTTCAATACAGCCTGTGTACCAACGATCTGTGATGATGGAGTTACGAGCGGCGGATAACCAAGATCTGCTCTAACTCGCGGAACTTCCTTCAATACGTCTTCGTATGCGTCTTCTCTGCCCTGCTGCTTAAGCTGTGAAACAAGGTTTGAAAGCATACCACCCGGTACCTGATATTTAAGAGTATTAACATCAACGCCCATAACCTTTGTGTTCATAAGGCCTGATGAAAGGTACTTTTCACGCAATGGCTTGAAGTAGTCGCATATCTCGATAAGCTTATCAAGGTCAAGACCTGTATCATACGGTGTGCCCTGAAGAGCAGCAACCATAGGCTCTGTAGGCGGCTGTGATGTACCCATAGCGAGAGGTGACATAGCACAGTCGATAACGTCGATACCTGCTTCTACAGCCTTAAGATATACCATTGACGCCTCACCCGATGTATAATGAGTGTGAAGCTGAATAGGGATCTTAACAGCCTGTTTCATCTTTGATACGAGATCGTATGTTGTGTAAGGCTTAAGCAAACCTGCCATGTCCTTGATACAAATTGAGTCTGCACCCATCTTTTCAAGCTGCTTTGCCATTTCAACAAACTTTTCATTTGTGTGGAATTCTGATGTTGTGTAACATACAGTAGCCTGTACATGGCCTCTGCCTTCCTTAGCGCAGTATTCCTTTGTCGCATTGATCGCGCACTCCAAGTTTCTGATATCGTTAAGAGCATCAAATATTCTAAGGATATCAATACCGTTAGCAATTGAAGCCTGTACAAAGTATTTAACTATATCGTCCGCATAGTGACGGTAGCCAAGAATATTCTGACCTCTGAAGAGCATCTGCAAAGGAGTCTTCTTTGCCTTATCCTTGATCTTACGCAATCTTTCCCACGGGTCCTCATTCAAGAATCTGAGACATGAGTCGAATGTTGCACCGCCCCATGCTTCGAGCGAATGATAGCCAACTTCATCAAGCTTGTCTACGATCGGAAGCATTTCTTCCGTTGTCATTCTTGTAGCGATCAAGCTCTGGTGAGCATCACGGAGGACTGTTTCGGTAATTCCTACCTTATGTGGCTTAATATTGTTATTTGCCATTTTTTTCACTCCTTATATTTCTATATGCTGATATTTTTCTTAATTAAAGTCCGTTAAACATTGAAAGGAATACACCGGCAGCAACCGCTGAACCGATAACACCCGCAACGTTAGGACCCATAGCGTGCATCAAAAGGAAGTTTGAAGGATTTTCCTTCTGACCTACTATCTGTGATACACGAGCCGCCATAGGAACAGCACTTACACCTGCCGAACCGATAAGCGGATTTACCTTACCCTTTGAAAGCACATACATGAGATCGCCCAGGAGCAAGCCGCCGATTGTTGAGAAACAGAACGCAACAAGGCCAAGAACGATGATACCCAATGTCTGAGCTGAAAGGAAGCTTTCAGCTGTAGCTGTAGCTCCAACTGTTACGCCTAAGAATATTGTAATAATATTCATAAGCTCGTTCTGAGCTGTTTTTACAAGTCTGTCAACAACGCCCGATTCCTTCATGAGGTTACCAAGCATAAGACATCCTACAAGTGATACAGCGTCAGGAATTATAAGACCTACAACGATAGTAACTACTATCGGGAAGAGGATCTTCTCTGTCTTTGATACAGGTCTGAGCTGATCCATAACAACGCTTCTTGCCTTCTTTGTTGTCATAAGCTTCATGAAAGGCGGCTGAATGATCGGGATCAACGCCATATATGAATATGCCGCAACAGCGATCGCCGGAAGAAGCGCCGGAGCCAATGACTTTGTAACATAAATCGCTGTAGGACCGTCCGCACCACCTATGATACCGATAGATGCAGCTTCCTTAACACCGAATGAAATGCTCGGGAACATAGCGCTGAGCACCAATGCACCAACGAATGTAAAGAATACGCCGAACTGCGCAGCCGCGCCCAGAAGAATACTCTTCGGGTTAGCGATAAGCGGTCCGAAGTCTGTCATACAACCGATACCAACGAAGATAAGCGGCGGATATATACCAAGCTTAACGCCAAGATACAGCAGGTCAAGCAGACCGCCTTCTCTCGCGATCATACCGACGTCTATCTGGGAATGACCATTCTCCATTATCATATACTGCGGATCTGTGAAGTACTCAGTATGCATCATTATAGCGCTTGAGTCCTTGAGCATCGGAAGGTTTGTAAGAAGCATTCCGAATGCGATCGGCAAAAGAAGTAATGGTTCAAATTTCTTTACAATAGCCAAATACAAAAGTACACAGGCAACTGCGAGCATTATAATTGTCTTTATTGCAGGCATCGCACCGCCGTCTATAAGGGCGTACATACCTGTGCTCTGCAAAAAGTTTACGAAACTATCTAACACTTTTTAGTCACCACTTTCTTTAATTCAATTATTCTGCTCTGTATTAGTTTATTGAAACCAATACGTCGCCTGAGTTTACGCTGTCGCCTGCTGAAGCGTTAACGCTTGCAACTGTTCCTTCAACACCTGCAAATATTTCATTTTCCATCTTCATAGCCTCAAGAACAGCTACCAAAGTGTCAGCCTTAACTGTGTCGCCAACATTTACCTTTACTGATACAACAGTACCCGGCATAGGAGCTGTAACCTTCTTTGCGCCCATTGAGCCTGTTGCCTTTGGAGCAGCCGGCTTCTTAGGAGCCGGAGCAGGAGCTGCTGCCGGAGCAGGAGCAGCCGCTGGAGCAGGAGCAGCTGTAGCAACGCCGCCTACTTCTTCAACGTCAACTTCATAAGTCTTTCCGTTAACAGTGATATTAAACTTTCTCATTGTTTGTTCCTTCCTTTCTGTGCATAGCACAAAACGATATTAAAAATTAGATTCTGTTTCCGATAGTCTCTCTGAGACCGGCATTATTCCAAGCCGGACGCTTATTCGGAACGCGTCTGTATGACTTGATCTGTAGATTATATGTTGATGTGTTAAGACTTGCGGCAACAGCTGCGGTGAGTACTGCGATGAGTTCTTCCTCATCCTCAATATCCGCTTCAGCCTCAGCTGCCGGAGCAGGAGCTGCCGGTTCTGCTGGAGCAGCTGCCGGAGCCGCCTTCTTTGCCGGTTCCTTATAGAAAAATACTTTAAAGAGACATAACACAATCATCAATATCACAAGTACGCCGAATACTATTGCAAGACCTACCAATGTTGTGATACCGCCTGTTGAAAGCGCCTCACTCATCGGCAGATTCTGTCCGGAAATCAAAGCTTCTGAATATTGCATATTGTTTTCTCCTTTCCGTTTATGTCAATTAAACAGGGAGATTGCCGTGCTTCTTAGCAGGTCTTGAATCACGCTTTGACTGGAGCATTTCCAGAGCCGCGATGATTCTCGGTCTTGTTGAGTCAGGTTCTATAACATCATCAACAAAGCCTCTCTGTGCCGCAACAAACGGAGTTGCGAACTTGTTTTTGTATTCCTGGATCTTGTCAGCTCTTGTTGTTATAGGATCGTCGCTCTGTGCAATATCATTCTTAAAGATGATATTTGCAGCGCCCTCAGGACCCATAACAGCGATTTCAGCTGTTGGCCATGCCATAACAACATCTGTATCAAGATGCTTTGAGCTCATAGCGATATACGCGCCGCCGTAAGCCTTTCTGATTATAACATTGATCTTTGGAACTGTAGCTTCGCTGTAAGCGTAAAGCAGCTTTGCTCCATGACGGATTATGCCGCCGTGTTCCTGGTCAACACCTGGGAAGTATCCCGGTGTATCTGTAAATGTGATGATAGGGATATTAAAGCTGTCGCATGTTCTTACGAATCTTGCAGCCTTATCTGATGAATCGCAGTCAAGTGAGCCTGCCTTTACCTTAGGCTGGTTTGCAACGATACCTACTGAATATCCGTTCATTCTCGCATAGCCGACAACTATGTTCTGAGCAAACTTCTCATGAACTTCGAAGAATTCACCGTTATCTACAACTTCTCTTATTACGTCCTTTATATCGTAAGCCTTGTTAGTATCATCAGGCACGATAGTTGTAAGCTTTTCAGACAATCTGTTTATAGCGTCTGTAGGTTCAACATACGGAGCCTCTTCGAGATTGTTTGATGGAAGATATGACAAAAGCTTCTTGATGTTTGCTATACATTCCTCATCATTTGCAGCTGTGAAATGACAAACACCTGACTTTGCAGCGTGAACTGTGCTTCCGCCCAGCTCTTCTGCTGATACTTCCTCGCCTGTTACAGCCTGAATTACCTGAGGACCTGTTATGAACATCTTTGATGTCTTGTCCACCATGAATATAAAGTCTGTAATTGCCGGTGAATATACAGCGCCTCCTGCGCATGGTCCCATAATTACTGAGATCTGCGGAATAACGCCGCTGTTTACAGTGTTGCGGTAGAATATTTCGCCAAATCCTGACAATGCGTCAAGACCTTCCTGTATTCTTGCGCCGCCGCTGTCGTTCATGCCTATTATAGGCGCGCCCATTTTAGCCGCCATGTCCATAACCTTGCAAATCTTCTTTGCATGCATTTCGCCGAGCGAACCGCCGATCACAGTGAAATCCTGTGAATATACGTATACAAGACGTCCGTCAACAGTACCATAACCTGTAACAACGCCTTCACCCGGAGCCTCAACCGCATCCATACCGAATTCAGTACATCTGTGGCTGACAAAAGCATCGATCTCTACAAAGCTGCCTTCGTCCATGAGAGCCTTAATTCTCTCTCTGGCCGTGAGCTTATTAGAATCATGCTGTTTCTTGATTTTAGCTTCGCCGCCGCCCTGTTCAATCTTGTTTCTGCGGAATTGAAGCTCAGTCAGTTTATCAACTGTTCCCATGATTTAACCTCCGTTTTGATGATTTAGAGATAAATATTTTCAATTTATACCTATTCTATATTATATCAAATTTCGTTTGTTTTTTCAATAACTTTATCATTCTAAATACTATAAGAAAAGCAGGATTAAAATTTCTTTATTTTGTGTATTTTATACAAACATATGGTTTTATTACTTATTAAATTGAAGTCGTATGTCCATATATATGATCGATTTTCATAGATCATCATTCACCTAATATACTCCTCACACGCGCATCGTTTATAAGCATACCGCTGCAGATCGGGACATCAAATCTATCAGCGAACATACTGCATTTACACATAAAAATATAATATATATTTTTCCCGCACCTGTTCAGCGTTTCAAAATTTCCCTGTCCCTTTGATATTATCACATCGGCATCGTCTATAACCTTCAGCGCATCTTCTGATATTCTGCTAAGACATGTTCCGGCTACTGAGCTTCCGTTTCCTATAACTCTTACAATTGAGGTAAGTCCAACCTGCTCCGCGTCCTCCATTGTCGCGTCATTTAAAACGTTTCCGCCGCGCACTATAGCTGTGATTTCTGCCATAGGGTTTATATCGCGTATCGCGTTTATAAGGAGCTTATCTAAAACTATCTCGCCGCAGTTATCAGTAAGATAAACTATTTTTTTAGCTTTTTCTATATCCTCTCGCATATTCGCAAGCTCTTTCTCGTTTTCCCCGCTGACTGATGTGGATTCGAGCAGCTCTGTCAAACGCTCTTCATCCACCTTATCCATCGCTCCAAAATCAATATAATTTCCTGCCATGACATAGCTTACCGCCTGTTTAAGCGGATCAGGCGAATTTTTCACCTTTTCCTGAAGCTTTGGCTCTTCCTCAAGCATTATAGAATTAAAATAACTTTTTACATCCGAATAATCATTTTTCATTCCGAACATCTCGTATTGTAACTTATATATCTCATCCACTATTTCTGGCGCGCTCGCTGTCGCCGGCGCGTCTGAAACTATTTTAAGAAGTGACTGCATATATTTTACAACTTCTGTTCGCTCCGCGCTTTCCGGATATCTCATAAGCTGTTTTTTTACAATGCAGCTTATACACCCCGGATCCAATCTCATTACTTCCATTTCTGTATCCTCATTCCGCTTTGTAATAATCTCAGTTTTTCTCCCATCACCGGTTTCATCAGCTCGTACGCTGCCATCCCCGTGCAGTGACCTGTATAAAACACCGTATTCATGCGGCTCAGTTCCTCAGCCGTCTTTATTATCATCTCTTTTTCCTGTTCAGTATAGCCCGTTTTTTTCGTCATATGAAAACCGCTTATTACAACATCAGGCTCTCCTCCATATATCTCTCTGTACCTGTCAAGTATATTAATTATTCCGTTATGCGCGCACCCTGACAAAAGGAACTTTCCCTCCGCGTTTGAAATAACAAGGCACTGCTCATGAGAAAATCTATCAGGAACATCGCTGCCATTTGAACGATCTGTTAGCACTCTGTTTCCGTCCGGACGCATTCGCTGACCTGTTATATCAGAAAACAGCGACATTTCATTGTCTACAGTATAGTTTCCAGAAACAATAAACAAGTTTTTAAGCTCGCGTATCCTCTTATCTATGCCTATGTACTTATCTCCGTGATAATATTCACCGAAGACACCTTTTCGCGCATATATCACAGCATCAGGAGCTATCTTCGAAATAGTCATTATCCCTCCGCCATGGTCGTAATGCCCATGACTCAGCACCACAGTATCTACTTTCGTAAGATCAATGCCAAGGCGCTCCGCATTTTGCGCAAATAATCCGCTCGCACCCGTATCGGCGAGTATTCTGTGCATATCTGTTTCCACATAAACTGACAGACCGTGCTCGCATCCATATTCCGCTCCGCAGCTCGTATCCTCAGACAGTACTGCTATTTTCATCTCTATCACCTCGCTTTTTATCTTATATTACTATTTTATCATAAACGCGCCGCTATATCAATCAAAAAATCAGTAAAAAAAGCTCCGATCTAAAAGACCGGAGCTTAATGGCAGCGGGAACAGGATTCGAACCCGTACAGAATGAGTCAGAGTCATTAGTGCTACCCTTACACAATCCCGCTGTATTTTTTGATGTCCTCTTGACGACTTATATATAATACCACATTTTTTCTGTTTTGTCAACACTTTTTTTTAAAAATATTGATTTTTATATTTTTAAGCAAAATGAAACGCGCCGGGGATCATGGCGCGCTTCATCGTTTTGGGGGTCCTTTGCCAATAGGCAAAGGCTTATGAAAAAAAGGATGGTATTTGACTGCCCATGCAGTCCAATAATATCTTAATTGCTTAGTTAGATTGTGATTCCTCTGTCAGCTTCACAGATATCTCCATTGTATTGTAATCACGAAGGATCTTGAACTTCAGATATTCGCCCGGCTTCTTACCGTCACGTATCTCGTTCACCTCAGATGTCGATGATACCTTCTGTCCTTCTACTTCAAGTATCATATCATTCACCTGAAGACCTGCTTCCTCTGCTCCGCTTCCTTCCTGGATCGAGCTTATGAACAAACCATATCTTGTTTCAGTTATACCGATACCAACGAGCGGTCTGCCTGTTACATAGCCTGACTGCATAAGATCGTTTATTATCGGCTTAGCCTCAGATATAGCTATTGCAAATCCCATTCCTTCAACACCTGTTGTTGAAAGCTTTACAGAGTTTATACCGATAACTTCGCCGTACTGATTTATCAAAGCACCGCCCGAGTTACCGCTGTTTATGGCAGCATCTGTCTGGATAAGATTGTATGTTCTGCCTTCTATTGTCATGCTTCTGTTTACAGCGCTCACTATACCCGATGTTACAGAACCGGAAAATTCCATTCCCATAGGGTTACCTATAGCGACCGCAAGCTCTCCGACCTCTACTGTTGTAGAATCTCCGAGCACAGCAGCTGTCAGCTTTACCTCGCCCGGATCTATTTTCAAAACCGCAAGGTCTGTTTTGGCATCCTGGCCAACTACAGTTGCCGAGTATATATCACCCGTGTTAAGAACTACATCTACCGCTGTAGCTCCGTCTATAACGTGCTGATTTGTTACAACATAACCATCTTCGCTTATGATTATACCAGAACCTGAACCCTGCTCAACTGTCTCACCCTCTGTTGTTGGATCTGAATCGTAATAATATCTTCCGCTCCATGGATCCCAATACTGAGATGATGTAACAGTTGTCTTATTTATAACACCTACAACGCTTGGTCCTACCTTTGACGCTATCTCCGGTACAGTAAGAACTGTTTTATTACTATATGCGGCTGTTACCGCGCCATCTGTAGTCGTTTCTGTTGACGATACTGTCGAACCGGCAGTTGTCGTATCGAGAAGCGGCACATCCTTATGCATTGACTGAACACCAAACCCGATAGCAACGGTAAAGATGCTCGCTGCCAAAGCTGATGAAACTGCAACAACCCATGTCTTAGGCTCTTTTTTCTTTTTGCCGTTCTCTTTATCATTATCATAGACAATAATGTCTGTAGTGTCATTATATGGATACTGTTTCATACTTACCCCTCCTAAAATTTACCTTCCGGTACGACAGCCCATCCGCTGTCTTTATACGTTTTCTCTTAACTTGGTTATATATTACCATACACTTATTACACCCGTATTAAACAAAAGTAAATAAATTATTTTATTTTTATTAACATATTATGAACATCTCTTAAAGAAATTTTTACCGAGGTGAATGTTATATCTTGACAAATAATATGGTGTGGTATAGAATATAATAGGAGTGGTGTATTGAACTCTGACAAATCGTATTATGCTCCGCTCCGGACAATATTATGTCCATTCAGAAAAAAGGAGAAATCAATGGAAAAGCTTCTTATATTAGATTCAAACAGTATCATCAACCGCGCATTCTACGGTATACGCACGCTTAACGCGCCCGACGGAACGCCAACAAACGCGATCTATGGTTTTATTAACATCCTGCTCAAGCTTATAAATGATCAGAAGCCAACAAAACTTCTTGCCGCTTTTGATCTCAAAGCGCCCACATTCCGTCATAAAATGTATACCGAATACAAGGCGAACAGAAGCGCCATGCCTGATGAGCTTGCTCAGCAGATGCCGCTGATGAAGGATATTCTTTCATATATGAATATACCAATACTCCAGCTCGAGGGATATGAAGCTGATGATATAATAGGTACGGTTTCAAGAATATGCGGTGAAAACAACATTGAATGCCTCATTGCCACAGGTGACCGCGATGATCTCCAGCTCGTTTCCGACACAACAACAGTTATTTTAGCGTCAACTAAAATGGGACAGAGCGTCACGGAGCTTTATAATGAAGACACTGTGCGTGAAAAATACGGTGTTTCACCACTTGAATTTATAGATATGAAAGCTCTTATGGGCGACAAATCGGACAATATCCCCGGTGTTTCGGGTATCGGTGAAAAAACAGCGTCAAAACTCATATCGCAGTTTTCCACTATTGAAAACCTGTACAGTGATATAGACAGCGCAGATATAACGCCACGGATAAAAAATAAGCTGATAGCTGAAAAAGAACAGGCTTTTCTTAGCAGAAAGCTTGCAGAGATAGATAAAAATGTTCCTGTTGAGATAAATTTTAATGATGCCGCTTTTGACGACACATTTAAATCAGCTCAGCCGGGACTATACGATATATTAAACCGTCTTGGACTTAAGAGCATAATAAAAAAGCTTGCTCTTTCTCCGTCATCTGACAGCGAAACGGCGGCTGAAAACAACAGTTTTTTTGATGATAAAACTATAGAAATAATATCGTCAGCAGAAGATTTTGAAAAAAAAGTATCATCTTTTTCAGGCAGCGTGTCAGTTTATACAGATATCGCAGACAACACCATTGTCTGCGCCGCTGTATCCGATGGACAGACCGCATACCAGACAGCGTCTTCTATGACATCTGACGATATAAGAAAAGCGCTTTCATATATTTTATCAGACAGCAATACAGCTAAATACACATGCGGCATAAAACAGATAATGACCGCGTTTGGCGACGTGGCATTATTTTCAAACATTGCCTTTGACGCGGCTATAGCGGCATATCTCTGCGATCCGTCAAAACCGCATGATATAAATACACTCGCGTCATCATATCTCGGCGTATATATAGAACCGGAGGAACAGAGCGGTCAGATATCTCTGCTCGATGATGAGCCGATGTCCGATCTTACAGGCAAATACGCGCTTATAGCTTACGCTCTTAAAGATGTGCTTAATAAAAGAATAGAAGAAAACGGTCAGCATGAGCTTTATTACAATGTTGAGCTGCCGCTTACAGAAGTTCTTGCATCAATGCAGCTGCTCGGTTTCACTCTCGATACAGATGAGATACGCGCCTTCGGAGATATGCTCGCCAAAAGGATAGCTGAAAAAGAGCGCGCAATTTATGATGCGGCCGGAGAGGAATTTAATATAAATTCGCCTAAACAGCTTGGAACGATACTATTTGAAAAGCTGCAGCTGCCAGGCGGAAAGAAAACAAAGAGCGGATATTCCACAAAAGCCGATATACTTGAAAAGCTAAAAGGGCAGTTCCCTATAGTTGATGATATACTCGAATACCGCTCATATACAAAGCTGAAATCAACATACTGCGACGGTCTCACTTCGCTTGTTGATCCAATCACAAACAGGATCCATTCAATTTTCCACCAAACCGGAACAGTTACAGGAAGAATAAGCTCATCAGATCCTAATATGCAGAATATCCCTACAAGAACAGAGCTTGGCAGAGAGCTTAGAAAAATGTTTGTAGCCAAAGATGGATATATTCTAATAGACGCCGACTATTCTCAGATCGAGCTGCGCATATTAGCTCATATGTCCGGCGACGAAACAATGATAGAAGCGTTTAGAAACGGCGCCGATATCCATGCCGTTACGGCATCAAAGATACTCGGTGTTCCGATAGATGAGCTGACAAAGGAACAGCGCTCATCAGCAAAAGCGATAAATTTCGGAATAATATACGGAATGGGTGAATACACTCTTTCACAAGACCTGAATATACCGTTTAAGCAGGCAAAAAAATATATGGATGATTATTTTGCAAAATACAGCGGAGTCCGCGCATTTCTCGATAAATTAAAATCTGAAGGTCATGAAAACGGATGCGTTAAAACTCTGATGAACAGGATCAGATATATTCCTGAGCTTAAATCATCTAACGCGCAGCTGCGCTCATTCGGCGAGAGAGCCGCTATGAACACACCTATACAGGGAAGCGCCGCAGATATTATAAAGCTTGCAATGGTCAAAGTGTATGACCGATTGAAAAAAGAATATCCAGATTCAAAACTCATCCTTCAGGTACATGACGAACTTATAATCGAAGCGAGAACGCAAGATGCTGACGCTATAAAATCCATTCTCCGCGAGGAAATGGAAAATGCAGTTTCATTAAGCGTTCCGCTTATAGTCGACATGGCTGAAGGTCACAGCTGGTATGACGCAAAATGATCGTTTAAAAATAATAATTAAAGTATTCTGAATATATCACATAATAATTCACAAGGAGTTTTGTAAGTATGAAAAAAATATCATTTATGATCCCTATTCTGTCCGCCGCCATTCTTTCCGGCTGCGGTGCCGGAAACGGTCAACAGGACAGCGGCAAGCTCCAAGTCTACACATCTTTTTACGCAATGTATGACTTCGCTCGCATGATAGGCGGGGATATGGCTGAAATACACAATATATGTCCAGTAGGCTCAGAACCGCATGATTTCGAGCCTACAGCGCAGGATATGGCAGGACTTTCAAAGGCAGACGTATTTATATATAACGGTCTTGGAATGGAGCATTGGGCTGATTCAGCCGCTGAAACTCTCGGCGATGACACTATAATAGTAGAAGCGTCTTCCGCGGTCCCAAATATCACTGAAAACAGCGATCCCCATGTCTGGCTTGATCCCGAAAACGCAATAGCGGAGCTTGAGGCTATAGCCGACAGCTTTAGCCGTGCCGATCCGGACAATGCTCAATACTATATGGAAAACCTCGGAAACTACCGCGATAAGGCAAAAGAACTTGACTGGAAGTTTGAGAATGCGTCTGAAAATTTCTCGTCACGCGAGATCATCACTTCGCATGACGCGTATTCAACACTTTGCAGTGCCTACGATCTTGTACAGATACCTATAAACGGCGTTGACAACGAGGAAGAGCCTACTCCCGCGAGAATGGCAGAAGTCGAAACTCATATAAAAGAAAACAACATAAAATACATCTTTACAGAGCCGCTCTCAACAAGCAAGATCATAGACACCATATCCGCCGACACCGGCTGCGGCGTTCTTACTCTTGATCCGTTCGAGGGCAATCTCGATAACAAGGATTATTTTACTGTAATGAATGAAAATCTTGAAGCGCTCAAACAGGCGCTCAATTGAAAGGATCAGCTATGAACAACGAAGTTATACGAGTGGAGGATCTGAACTTTAACTATCCCGACACAGCTGTGCTGCGCGATGTAAATTTCAATCTTATGAAAGGCGATTTTTTAGGGATCATAGGCGCAAACGGAGCCGGAAAGTCCACGCTCATAAAGCTAATACTTGGACTGCTCCCATATGAAACCGGAAAAATAACAATACTTGGCGGTGAGCTGCAAGATGTAAGAGCTAAGATAGGGTATGTTTCGCAAAAAGCAAATTCATTCAATACCGATTTCCCCGCTACTGTTCGGGAAGTAGTCATTGCCAATCTGTTTCCGCGCAAAGGACTTTTTAAACGTTTTAACAAGGCGGACGAAAAAAAGGTAGATGAGGTTCTTGATCTTGTCGGAATGAGCGAGTACAAAAACAAGCTTATAGGCTCTCTTTCGGGCGGACAACAGCAGCGAGTCTTTATAGCTCGCGCGCTTGTTTCCGATCCAGAGCTTTTGCTCATGGACGAGCCGACAGTCGGCATAGATGCAGCATCTGTAGCAGACATAATGGATATAATCTGCAGACTCAATAAAAACGGAATGACAATTATCATGACAAATCACGACACTCCCACGCTTTTAAATGCCGCAAACAAACTGCTCATCTTCTGTGAGCATGGATATGAGGAATTTGTCAGCACGTCGGATCTCTCTCTTGAGCGCATCACAGATATTCTCGCCGGAAAGAGGGTACATAAACATGGATAATATTTTTGCTTACGATTTTATGATAAAGGCGTTTATCACAGCTATTCTTATAGCCGCTGCAACGCCATGCATAGGTCTGCCTATAGTTCTGAAAAGATTTTCCGCTATAGGCGACGCCACTTCTCATTCGGCACTCGGCGGAATTGCATTTGGTCTGCTTATAGGCATAAACCCTATACTTGGAGCTGTTATATTTTCCGTTATCGCCGTTCTCAGCATAGAGGCGCTTAGGAAAAGGTTTGGAAAGTATTCTGAAATAGCTACTGTGGTAGTCATGAGCGCCGGTATAGGATTAACCGCTATACTATCCGGATTCCTGAAAAACGGATCGGCAAATATAAACAGTTTTATGTTCGGATCGATAGTCACGATCTCCGATTTTGAGCTGATACTTACGATCGCTCTTTCGGCGCTTGTTGTATTTGTCACTCTTCTCTTATACAAAGAGATATTCGCTATAACGTTTGACGAAACATCAGCGTCACTAAGCGGAATACCGTGCGGTGCTATAAATACCATACTTATGATACTCACCGCCATAACCGTTGCTGTAGCGTCAAGAATAGTCGGAGCGCTTATGATATCATCTCTGCTTGTCATACCGACAGCGACATCTATGCTCATCTCAAAGAGCTATAAATCAACGCTCATACGTTCCGTAGCGCTTGCCGAAATATTCACTATTTCCGGACTTTTTATCTCGTTCTATCTTGATCTCCGTCCGGGCGGAACTATCGTGCTTATAGGCACAGCTGTTCTCGTTATAACAGCGTCAATAAAACGTAAAAAATAAAGAGGATAGAGGCTTGATGCGACCTCCCAATCGTTAGATTTTTAGGTCTAACTTTTTGGGGGGCGGTTCAGCTATAGCTCTATCCTCTTTATTTCTATTTATCCTAATTGCTTCCAACAATAACTATATTACCTTCCACAGCTAAATCGCGCTTAAGCTCACGCGCATACTCAACTGCATCACCTATACAGTCGCCATATTTAAACAAACAAACGCCGGCTTTAACATATATCGGGAATTCATCATGCTCTCCGGCACGCGCTGAAAAAATTTCTATACCCTTTTCGATCTCAGCTTTCAAAGCTGTTCCATGCTTGAAGCTGACTATCGTAATAAACTGATCTGTGCCTTCTATATGACAGGACACCGTTCTCTCAGGCCCTTTCTCCATAAGCCACTCTGCAAACAGCTTCATAATACGGCCGCCCTCTTTCGCGCCGTATATTCTGTTAAATTTATAGAAATTCTCAAAGTCAAAATTTATTACAGCTAACTCAAGATCATTCTCTGACGCGCCGCGAGTTATTCTTCCGCACTCCTCATAAAATCTGTCCATCTTATAAAGTCCCAACACGCCTATTTCGCTGTTCTGCCTTATTGCCTTTGCCTGCTCGTTTGACTCACTGATCGCTTTCATGTCTGAATTTAGTATCCGTGTAACCTCAAGCATGTTGTTCTTATCACGCTCTGTCAGAACTCTTCCTGTATCTGACGAATGAAACGCAGTCATAAAGAACACCGGCTCGTCTGCATTGATAGATGAATACCACAATCGCACATCCGACACTCTGTCAAACATCAACATAAATCTGTTCGAAAATCCTTTTTTAAATTCTTCATCAAGCAAAAATATCTTGTTATGTTTAAAATATTCTCTGAATCGTTCTATATCCCCCTTAAAATAATAGCCTATACGCTTTTGCGCTGAATATACATCATATTCACCGCTTTCGCTCGTTCTCTGCCATGTAAACTCTATTGTTACCGAGTTGTTTATAGTATCGACGCAGAACATCTCTATCTTGCTGAAATTCATAGAATATCCAAGGTGCTGCATAACATTTATAACAGCCATATCCGGCGCAGGAGAATTTGAGGATATCGCTATAGCTGTCGCGATTATATTCATCTCCGAGTCTTATTCTG
>CALXSW010000048.1 GCA_944391255.1 uncultured Clostridia bacterium
TTTCGAGGGTCGGACCGAATGAAACCATGTCTGCCCCGTCAATCTTATCTGCAAGTATGCCGCATTCAAGACCGGCATGCATCGACAATATTTCAGGCTCACAGCCGTTTATTGTCTTATACACCTCTGCCATTGTATCTCTGAGCGGTGATGTTTTTTTGTATTCCCATGATGGATAATCACTGTCCAGACTCATTTCTCCGCCCATTGCTCTTACGAATGATCCGAGTCTGTATATGACCTCCTGCTTCCCCCATGACGAATTGCTTCGTATTAGGTGGACAGTTTTTAATCTGTTTTCCTTTATCTCCGCAACACCCATATTCAAAGAGCTTTGAGGCATTCCGGCAATTTCCGTGTTCATGCTCTGCACTCCGTCAGGACAATGCATAAGATATGATATAACCTTTTGAGTACTGACCTTGTCAAGCGCTCTTTCCGCATTAATACTGTCAACTGATATACATAGCTTTCCTTCTCCGTATTCAGACTTTACAGCGCTTATATACTTTTCTGCTATGCCGCAAAGCTTTGCTTCATTTTCAGCTTTCACGCATATAACGCATGACGCTGAACACGCTATAGCGTTATCCTTTCCGCCTCCGCTCAGCTCCGATATTCTTATGTCTATATCATTTTCAGCGATAGCATTCAATATCTCGCCCATCAGCACAACAGCGTTTTTTCTGAACCTTATTATATCAACACCCGAGTGTCCGCCCTGAAGTCCGCTTATACTTATCCGGTAAGCTCTGCTCACGCTCTCTTCTCTTTCATATGTTAGGGGGATATTCACCCTCGCTCTTACTCCGCCGGCACAGCTGACTGTCAGGAACCCCTCTTCTTCAGAGTCTATGTTTATCAATCGTCTGCCCTTTAAAACCGACGCGTCAAGAGCCTTCGCGCCTGTCATTCCTGTTTCTTCATCTACAGTGAACAGCGCTTCTATAGGCGGATGATCTATATCATCAGATGATAATAGCGCAAGCATATATGCCACCGCTATACCGTCATCTCCGCCAAGCGTAGTTTTATCCGCCCATACATATTCTCCGTCAGTCATGAGCTTAAGCCCGTCTTTTTCCATATCAAGTGTGCAGTCGATCGTCTTTTCACAGACCATGTCAAGATGTCCCTGAAGTATGATCGGCTCGCTGCCCGCATTTGCGCCGCTGCCGGGCTTATATATAACGACATTGCCTATTTCATCACTGTATACCCTTAGTTTGTGCCGCTCCGCAAATTCAATACAATAATTTGTGATTTTTTTTGTGTTTCCGCTCCCATGCGGTATTTCCGATATTTCTCTAAAATATCGAAAAACCTCACGCGGCTTAAGATCAGAATACTCCAAGTTACCCCTCCTCTTACTCCAACTTTCTTTATATTATACCATATTTGATCCGGCTGGTCAAATACAATTCGCACACTTGCACGTTTTATCATATAAAGTATATAAAAAATTTTGAATTTCAAAACAAATTACGACATGTGTCTATTATTTACTGCTATGATGTAAAATAAACATAGCTATGCTTATTGATTATTTAAATTTTCTGATTACCTGTATCTTAAGATCCTGCCTAGATTCTCCACCACATATTCCTGTGCTTTTCTCGAATATATTATTTTTTCTCGCATTGAACCCTCTATTTTCACGCCAAAAACACCTATTTTTCCCGATAGCTCATTAGCCTTCTTTCTTCTTCGTCCGCATATATATGTTATGTCAAGATATCCGTTTTCCACTAAAAAATCGTTGATCTCATAACCTGTTATACATTTTACATTATTCCCCAATACCGCGTTTATCCTCCGAGCCAATTCATTAGGTCCTACAGGCTCATCTGTTATCTCAATTACATCTAAAAGCGCATTTAGAATAGTATCTATCGATATATCCATAATATCGATATACGAGTCCGTTTCTCTGAAGTTTCTTTTTTTCTTCTTTTTTCTTTTTCGCTTTGTCTCTGTTTTTTCCATGTTTTTCGTTATTATCAATTTATCGAGCAGCATCATAATACGCTCACAGCATTCCTGCACCTGCGGCTGCATTATAACATCATTTTCCCCAGCATCCTCGCCTGTACATGGATTTACTCCCTCTGACATTGCCAGCATGTAATACCTCGCCCGCTTTAATTCCCACAGATCTTTCATTTAGTTCACCTCCGAATAGCTCCAAATTCTCTAAATAGTCTATTTTGCTCCGTGCATATCCCTATTTTTAAATATCTTTAATTCTCGTCCGATAATTTGATCCATTCATCATCAATCGTATATGCGGATGTTCCCGTTATACCCTGCAAAGCCCGCTCACTTATATATCTATAATTTTCATCGGGCACATCAAAACAAACGCATTCTTTTTTTACATCATCAAAATAATAGATATTTTCCGAATCTGCTATTATTGAGGAAACAAAATCATTTTCTATGATCTGTTTTTTCGCACTGCCCTCTGCATAGTAAATTCCTTCATAATCGCGGTATAGTACGCCATTATTCATATTAGTCAACAACGTGGTATTGCTTTCATCCCATTTATCAATCAAAATTTTTTCTCCTTCAAAAGCTTGATACCACAATTCCGATGATAGCGATATCTCACTCAAATCAGAAAATAACTGTGTTTGATCTCCGAGATCTCCTGCAAAAACGGTATAATATATACCGTCATTAGTCACAGTATAGTCTAAAACGCGCTTTTCTATCTCCATTTTAGATCTGTCGTTATTATTTGAAATAAAATTCAGCACACCATTTTCCAAATAAAAATACCCGTATAAACCGATCATAGCTTTTTTAGGTATCTCCTCTGTTTCAAATGCAAACTCCTTATTCAGATCCTTGCTGATATTGTATACCGTATTAACTTTATTTTCATACGAAATCGCATACACTGTATCATTTGTATACTGTATACAATACACGCCCTCCAAAGGTAACGCTGATACCTGATCATTTTGACTGATATATACTTTTTCATCTTCTATGTAATATACGTTCTCACCATCATAAGCCGCTTTCCCCAAATCGTTATTATAATATTCGATTTGTTCAGTTGTTTGACCGGATATAATACCCCGAAAATCCGCAGTCATCCTATTTGTATTCGTATATATTATAATACAAAAAATCACAAGCGATATAATGGGTATAGCTATTAACATAAAATGCTTTTTTCTCATACTATCACTCCTTATCACGGTTATTGATCTAATATTTTATTTCAAATAAATTAAATCCATATGATGGATAATATATTATATTAAATCTTCTTTCTATATTTCCTACTGTATACCATTCACTTACTTCAAAAGCATATGAGTCTTCAAGATTGCCGATGTTTTCTGTAAAATTTCCAATGCATAAAAAATTAACATCATCATAATTATCATCTACATGTCGTTTTAAATATAATTCAGGACTATTACCGGTTAAGTCACTTATATATCTTGGGCAAATATCGATTCCCGCACTGTCTGTGACAACAAATTTTGCACCTGTTGTGTTAACTCCATTGCACAAAATAACGACCTTATTATTTTGAACATATTCATTTATATCAAATTTATTTGAATTTATAGTTCTTTTAACCGGAAAAAGCCAAACTCCCACAACCAGTATTATTATAAAAATAACAATTATTTTATTTTTAGACATTGTTAACACTTTCTTTCGCAATATAAATTTAAAAACACCGGATTCCCTTGTAATATTTGTTTTTATATTGTAATTATACCATGATTTGTATGTTTTGTAAATAAAATGTTTTAATTTGACAATATATATAGCAAACACTGACAAAAAAGAACAGCCATAATTAGCTGTTCCTTATTATCATACTTATATTTCATCTAAAATTCTGTTTTATATTCCATATCAGCCTTATTCCTGACTCATTAAAATAAAATATCCTCGTTCTTAATTCTATCCTTTTCTGTGATAACTCGGATCACCTTACATGGGACTCCGGCAGCTATTACACCGTCTGGAATATCTTTAGTAACAACACTGCCTGCTCCAATAACAGAACCCTTTCCAATAGTTACACCGCCGCAGACAGTCGAATTAGCACCTATCCAAACATTGTCTTCAAGAGTAATAGGCGCAGATGTTCCAATCCCATGTGAACGTTGTTCCGGATCAATAGCATGACCTGAGCAGGCAAGACATACGCCTGGCGCTATAAATGCTCCGACACCAATATTGACCGGTGATGTATCTAAAATGACACAGTTATAGTTGATAACAGCAAAGCCATGAAAATGAATATTAAATCCATAGTCGCAATGAAAATCAGGCTCTATACCAACCATATCTGAACAAGTTCCAAACAATTTATGCAGAATTTCACGGCGTCTTTCCGACTCATCAGGATTAGTAGAGTTATATTCCCAACATAAACGTTTAGCTCGCATAGACATTTCAAAAGGAAAATTTTCATAGCCGCTTGCATAGGATGCAGGTCGTTTCATTATTTCAAGTGGTGTCATATTCCTCTCTCCTTTATTATAAAATCTTAAGTTATAGCTTTTACATAAAATAAATTATATCATAGATCATAAAAAAGGGCAATAGATAAATCAGACGCCATTTGTAATATTAGATATATTGCAAAGAATCAGCAATGTATAAATGGCAGACTGCAATAAGTTTACCGCAGTTTTTATATGTTATATCACGATGTATTACTTTAATTTGGACTTGACAATATTAGACAGGTGAGATATAATTATACTATAAAGTTGGCTTACGTATGCACCGTGCGTATGCCGTTATTAATTAAATACGGGCAGAAAGGATTTGATTTGAATGCAACTCGGTATAAGAGCTCATGATTGCTTAGGTGATACTTTTGAAGAGCTTATAGCAAACATAAAAAATCAAGAGCTTAAATGTATTCAGCTTGCTTTAGATAAGGCAATTACTGAATTTCCTACTGACGAATGTGCAATGACTCCGGGCATGGCACTTTATATCAAAAAAATATTGGCAAAAAATGAAATAGATGTGGCAGTGCTTGGCTGTTATTTAAATCTTGGTACTCCTGATAAGGAACAGCTTGCTCAGACAACTGATATATATAAAGCTCGCATTCGTTTCGCCAGTCTTTTAGGCTGCGGCGTTGTGGGTACTGAAACAGGCGCTGTTAACACTACATACAGCTATGAAGAGGCTAACGGCTCAGATGAGGCTCTTGAAACATTTATTGAACATTTAAGACCGGTTGTTGACTACGCTGAAAAGCTTGGCGTTATTGTTGCGCTTGAATGTGTATGGTCACATATTGTTTGCAATGTCCAGAGAATGAGAAAGGTCCTTGACGCCATTAACTCGCCTAACCTTCAGGTCATATATGATCCTATCAATACTTTCAGACCTAATACTGAAATAGATCAGGAAGCTATGATGAACGAGGCATTTGAACTGCTCGGCGATGATATAGCTGCCATACATATTAAAGACTTTGTCATAGAAGACGGCAAGATCGTTCCTGCTCCTATGGGCGAAGGAATTTTCCGTTTTGATGTGCTTATGAAATGGATAAAAGCGAGAAAGCCAAAAATTCATGTGCTTATGGAAGAAACCACTCCTGACAATTCTATCAAGTCAAGAGATTTCGTTCTTGAGCAGTTTGACAAGGCTTAACCTTTATAAATTATTTCAACTCATCTGCCGGCTTTAGCTCAGCATAATCCTTGCATGATGTTTCATCATTTATTTTATATTTTATTTAGGAGGAATTTTTAAAATGGATATTCGTTATTCAGCTAATCAGAGAGATTTTAAGCGTTACACTACACAGGAAACAAGAGATGAATTCCTGATCAGCAATCTTTATGTTGCCGATGAGGTCGTTGCTGTTTATTCACATGTTGACAGAATGGTTACTCTTGGCTGCATGCCTGTAAATGAAGAGGTATCGATAGACAAAGGTATCGATGTATGGGCTAACTTCGGTACAAGCTATTTTCTCGAAAGACGCGAGATCGGTATATTCAATATCGGCGGCAAAGGTATAATCAAGGTTGACGGCGTGGAATATGAAATGAACTATAAGGATTGTATCTATGTTACTATGGGTACTAAAGAGGTTACATTCAAGAGCGTTGATGGCAATGCTCCAGCTAAATTCTATATGGTGAGCGCGCCTGCTCATAAGCCGTGCAAAACTACATTTATCCCTATAGAAAAGGCTGCAAAGAGAGATATCGGTTCACCGGAAACTGCTAACAAGCGTGTTATTAACCAGTTTATCCACCCTGACGTGCTTGAAACATGTCAGCTTTCCATGGGTATGACCGTTTTAGCTCCGGGCAGCGTTTGGAACACCATGCCGGCTCATACTCATGAACGTCGTATGGAAGTATATATGTATTTTGAAGTTCCGGAAGATAACGTTGTTTTCCATATGATGGGTGAAGGTAAAGAAACAAGACATATAGTAATGCAGAACGAAGAAGCTGTAATCAGCCCGTCATGGAGTATCCACTCAGGCTGCGGTACAAGCAATTATACTTTCATCTGGGCTATGGGCGGCGAAAACCAGGCATTTGATGATATGGATAATATTCCTACAACTGAACTTAGATAATTATAAATCTATAATTAATTATGGCTTTCTTTCGAAAAGCAGTATGCACACGAAATGGCCATGTTAATTTTGCACTAAAACGAGCGGGATTTTATTCCCGCTCGTTTTAGTCTATGAATAAAATCTGTAAATTTAACGCTTCTATGATAGATATAGAAACAGATACCACAGAAGACTTTTTTATGGTAAGAAGAAAAATTGTCATTTATCAATTATAGATTATATTCACATCTCGCTAAGAATAACGCAATAACGATATACTCCGTCCCCGTTTTTATCATATACATATGCTGAATATGGAACGTTTTCTTTCAAATCCGATGGTTTTAGAATATTTACCGGCAATATATTATCCTTCATATAATCGCCGATACAAATAATATCAGTTACATTATCATCTATGCTGTAGCTGCCAAGTCTTTTTTCATTTTTCGTGTATTGCAGTCCGTCTCCCCCTTCTGCATAATACTCATTCCTATGACTTATATTTCCATCTATTATTGAATACTCAAAAAACATATTCTGAAGATTGTTATCTATATCATCATTTGTAATTGTTTGACCATCATAATATGTATCGAACCCCATAATTTGCGAATAGAATTTATTTTCATCTGACGATTTATAACATTCGTATGACACAATATCACCATTTTTATCTATAAATTCAACAGTCGCAAATTCATGTCCCGGCTTAACGTACATACTCAATAAAATACCAACATTTATATTATTTCCAATTTCTTCAAAATATGATACATTGCCAAAAGCATTCAAATATAGCTTATATATAACTATTATATCCATATCTTCAGCGTTAATTATGGAATCTGTATTATATATTCCCTCTTCTATTCTTATTTTTTGACCTTCATTATCTCTATACAATATCACCCCCTCTATAACTGTATCAGAAACAATTATGTTATAAAATGATGAGCTTTCAAAATCCCCTGTCACATCATAGCTTATACTCAAAATATCATTTTCGTTTATCTGATCCAAACTAATAGACTCACCATTTTTTGTTATTGTTATTTCCACATCACTGTTTTCTGTATCTATCACAAGAGATGATGTTATATAATTACTGTATTTTTTAAAATATATCTCGCTCTCTGAACCTGTTTTTTCTATCCTGTCAATTACTGCCGTTTCGTAGCAGCTTGTACTTACATAATCATATAGTCCATCATCATCCGAATCTATAAGATCAGCTGTTGTATACCTATTTTGACACAAATATTTAGTCATGATATCGTCTGATATATCAATAATCTCCAAATTATTTACGAACAACTTAAAATCATCAGACAATTTATATGTTTCATATGTATTTGTATTTTCATCTATGTACACACATATTTCCCTATCTTTATACATAGTATCAGAATTATATGGTACAAGATCAAGATCAATTGTGACTGTCGAGCCTGACTGTTCCGGATCCTCTCTTGCTGTAAGCGGAATTAACTTTCCATTATTTGCCCATACAAATGATTTAATCTCAAGCTTCTCTGGCATATACGGCAAAGATACTCCCTCATTTTCAAATATTTCATCACTGCTGTGTTTTTCAAGCTTTATAAGCACTCCATCATCATAAAATCCCCAAAAAACATCAGCCTTTTCAGAAGTATTGACCTCGCCTGTGAGATATACGCTCTCTGCCCCTGTCATATATGTAAATTCCTGAGAATCATTTTCTGCTGCAAACGAAGGTAACACACAAAACATTGCAGCAAATATCCCCCCTATTATTATCCCTTTTTTCATTCTGATTTCCTTTCTTTTTAGACAATATATTTTTAATATAAATTTTGATAGATAAATGCAGCATTATCCCTTGTAATTTTAAAACTCTTACAATTTACATTTATATTATAAGTATACTCCTCAACAGTATCATCTGTCAAGTTTTTTTACAAATGCCCCAGCGCCCTCAGTCTGTCATAATATAAACTAAATTAATAGGGTAGACGGAGGGCGGTAGCCCTCCACCTCCCGTTGCACCGTACGTACGGGTCTCGTATACGGCGCTACACAACTGTAGATGTTACTACATCAACTGAGATAGTATGCGAGGGGGTCGATCAAGCCGGGTCGCCTCCTCTTTCTATTTGGTATTGCAAGTACTTTCGGTGACAACAGAAAATTTACTACGTTCATTGCACATCGTTTGTACCACCCTAATCGTGAGTTTGCCACCTTGAATATATCTTCTTCTGTCATTTTGCATTTGAATATTCTGTTTAGCTTTTGCAGATTTAGATATATTCTTTTCGGCTTCTTCCACTGCTTTACTATTACAACTCTGACCTTGTGCCTTAGCCATTGTCCAAATTTGTCCATGAACTGCTTCATTGACCCTATCCTGTAATAGTTTATCCAACCTCTGATTATCTCGTTCAGTTTCCTTATCGTTTCGGACAGCGGTCTCGCCGCTGCCCTCTTTCTCACAAGTACCGCTTTACACTTTGTGTATAATCTTTTCTTTCGGTCTTCCAGTGGTTTGCATTCCCATCCTTTCGTGCTTTTCCAATATCCGAATCCCAGGAATGCTCCTCCTGTAGGTCTCGTTATCTTGGTCTTACTTGCATTTACCTTTAGAAACAGTTTCCTTTCAAGCCAACTCGTTACCGA
>CALXSW010000049.1 GCA_944391255.1 uncultured Clostridia bacterium
CGCCGTCTGTTTCCTCATCACCGTCAAACATTGCAACGATACTATGCGCTGTAGGCGTGTCAAGAGGGATCTTGTTTCCATTCCCATTCTCATCCTGCATATAACCATAATCCATCGTATTGCATAAATAGTTATGAACTTCTTTTATTGTTTCGTAATCGTTTTCTCTTTCGCCTATTCCGTCAAGAGCCGCACTAAAATTCTGCTCTATCTTCTCATCCATAGTCTTTCTTGAATCAGCTGTCTGATATTCATCGTATACACATATACTTGCTTCAATAGTTCCATCATCGTACTGAGCCAGCGACAAAATGTTTGACAGCCAATAGAATTCAGGATGGTCATTTCTAAATGTAAAATATACTGTATACGTATCATATATATCAAGATCCGACTCTATAACAGAATACTTAGGATGATATTCTTTACCCGTTTCATACTCGAATTCCTCTGAAGGTATATCCTCATCAAAATTTGCTATTTCCTTACAATCCTCTAAAATCGCATCATAAAACGCCAGCTTTTTTTCAGCGTTTTCAGTGTCGGCAAAATAATCACGGCCATAGTCAGAACCGTACATATAGAAACCTGTAAGCTCTGTATTTTTCTCTTCTGTATCATCTTCCAAAAGAGATATAGACGGAAAATCTTTATATTCGATCTTCGCCGTCTGAGCTTCCATGCTTCCCACCGGCATAACTATCTCTTTGATCTCCTTGAGATCACTCTTATTCTCCGCGTTGGCATACGGCACATATACGCCCGCTGCCAAGCACAGCGCAACTATAGCGCTAATATTTTTTTTATTTAACATTGCAGTACACCCTTCCTAATTTTATTTTCCCTATGGATAATTTCAAATGCATTTTTTATTTTTATCAATGAGCCATATAATAGCTTGAGCTCAATTTCTCCTCTCTTATTAGATTTCCATCCGGATCATATACATATCTCACGGAACTAACATTCGTGCCGCCGCTTGTAGCAGATGAAGTGTTCTTTATCTTTACAGTATGCGGTACGTCACGCTGCGTTCCAACTATTGATACCGTTATAGTTCCTCCATTTGCGCTTGATACTATTTTTACAGGATAATCAGTGTCGTTTACAAATTTAAAATCCACACCCGAATCGGAAACTGTCGCATCCTGTCCAAGAGGACAATATGATACCGGGAACATATGATTGAGCCTGTAAACAATACCAAGGTCTGAATATAATACGGCATTGTAAAGTGTCGAGCTGACCTGACACGTTCCGCCGCCTATACCCATTACGGTCGCGCCGTCTATATATTCAGGCGCCTCTTTGAATCCATTTTCTACAGTTCTCTTGCCAACGGTGCCGTTAAATGAGAAAACCTCTCCTGAAGCAAGTATCTTTCCATTGATCCGCCTTGCCGCATTTGCAACATTTGCGGCTCTGTTTGCAGTAGAGCCTCCGTAATTTGTTGAATACGAACCGAGCGTAGTATTAAACAGCTTTGACTGAAGATCCGAAGCCTTTATTGCCGCCTCTGAAACGTAATATGGTATCTCCACGTTCGGAGCGCCTTCTACTACCTGCGCGATCTTTGCAGCTGTTTCTTCCTTATCTATATATCTTCCAGACACTTCAGCTATTACCATTACTTCATTATCTGACACCTGATAATACGCGTCTATCGGATCCTTATATGTGAATCCATCTACCTGCTCCACTGTCAAAGGTGACGGCGGGCCCGATCGAAGATCTACATCTATATTAGTGAACTTCTCATTTTCAATAGCCTCAGTTATCTGCTGATATGCTGTATCTGTATTTGTGTCAAACCCTGTTCTTCCGGCAGACGCTATTACCACGCCATCGCCAAATTCAAGAGAATGCTCTATTCTTTCGCCATATATCTGTCTTCCGAATTCCATAAGCTTTTCCCTTATAAGCCCTTCATCGACATTGGCTTTCGGAGTTATAGTATGCGGGAACAAAGCCTGTATTGCCGTTATATATCCGTCTTTAAATTTGTTTCCCGATTTACCGTATGCCATGGCTGCGTTTACAGTGTCCTCAACTCTTGCCACAAGACCTACCTCTGAGCCTTTTATTGAATATGAGTTATTGGCACATACAAGCGTTATATCCTTGTCTGAAAGGAGCTGCGACTCTGCGAGCTTTGCAACAGCCTCATCGTATGTCAAACCGCTTACATCGACCGTTTCTATATATACGTTATCAGCTATTACATTGACCGGAATAGAGTTATATCCATATATATACACCCCCACGGCAGCCGCGATCACTATTCCGGCAGCAAGGCATATTATCTTAACACTCTTCTTTTTCGTTTCATATCTGCGCGTTTTTCTCATATACTTATCGTCTTGAACTTCATCATCATTATGCGATAGCGGCTCATTTTAATCTGTATTTTTCTTCGGCTCATCAGGATCAAAATCACTGTCAAAGTCATTATCAAAATCGCTGTCAAAATCGCTGTCAAAATCACTATCAAAATCGCTTTCCGCGACATTCGATTTATCTTCTATATCTGATCCGTTCGCGTCAGCTGTATCAAAAAACTCCCTGCGCGCCGCCTCTCTGAACTCTTCTCTGTCTATACGGCGTGTCGCTTCAAACTCCTCTTTCTCCGGCTGACCGATCAT
>CALXSW010000050.1 GCA_944391255.1 uncultured Clostridia bacterium
ATCACCGTTTTCAGCACAGACTATATGAATATTGCCATCGCTTTTCTCTGTGAAGTAATCCGATATTATTTCGCACAGATTTATATCATCCTCTACGAGCAGTATTTTTATCATACATACCTCCTCCTTCTGTGGATATTATATCAGAAAGATATGTTTATTTTGTGGTGTGCTTATTATATCATATACATAAAGAAAAAGCAATTTTTTCAGAGGGGATATTTTTACTGTTTTTATCAAATTTTATATTGAAAAATCTGATATGCTTTGAGTTTTTAGGACTGATACCGTTTCCGGTTATATTTGCAATTTCATGCTAAGTTAATTGAAGTTTATGACAAATATATTGCGAATGATATCGTATACTGTTATAATGTGCTTGCTTAAACGGGAGATTTATGGTATCATTTATATGAGGTGATATGCATGAATATAGTTATATGCGAGGATGACGCTGAATTCAGAGCGAGGACAGAAGAAATAATTGACGAATATATAGCAGAAGTGGATTCAAATTCTCGCCGCGTCCTGTCGACCGGCATAGGCGAAAAGGTTATCGAATATGCGCGCAAGAACAGCGAGCTTACTATATATTTTCTTGATATACAGCTTAAGGGCGAGATAAACGGGTTTGATATCGCGTCTGAAATAAGAAAAAAGGACTGGAGCAGCTCTATTGTTTTTATAACGAGCTATAAGGAAAAAATAACGCTTACATATGATTATAAGCTTGAACTGCTCGATTATATAATAAAATCAGAGCCGGAAACGGTGCGCGGTAAGATACGTGAATGTATGAAGATCGCAGAGGGCAGACAGAATGCCGGATATGACGGAACGCTTACAGTTTTATCAAAACGTTTCAACACGACTATACCGTTTGGTGAAATATTTATGATCGAGGCTATTAAGGGAACGCATAAGCTGCTGCTCCATTATTCAAACGGAGTTTTTGAATTTTACTCGTCTATAGGCGATATAATGAAGAAGCTTGACAGCCGTTTTCTAAAATGCCATAAGTCAGTTATAGTGAATACAGATAAAATACGTACGATAGATAAAAAGGAGCATATTATAACGCTTGAAAACGGGATGAGCTGTGAATATGCCCCGAAGAGCAAGGAGTGCAAGGCGTATGGTCTTTGATATAACAAATCTTATATGCGCCGTATCGTTCGGGCTGTGCGGCGGCATGATATGCGCGTCAGCGTCCGGTGGAAAATGCAGGTCTGCCGTAATACTTGCGGCAGTAATATTTTCGGCAGCCGGGATTTTTGATGTGCGGTACGCGTATATGACTGTTCCGGCGGCGCTGTTTATTACGGAGGCTGTTATAAGCCGTGATATAGGTGAAGCATTTGCCGCGGCTGTGGTGTCGTCTGTGTCGTCGTTCGCGGTGTTTATGTTTGCGGCGGCGATCACATCTCCGGCTGTGGAAGCGTATTCGTATCCGCTCCGCGCTGTGTTTTATTACAGCGCTATACGTAACACCGCCGTGTCTGTCGCGGCTGCTGCCGGCGCGCCTGTGGTTATATTCGGAGCTGTCAGGCTCCGGCGCGCGTCAGCGTCAGGCGGACGGCTGGCAGTCTGCACGCTGTCAGTTGTCATATCTGTCGCGGTTATAATGCTGCTGCATATGTGCATTGGCTCATTTATAGATTATAATGCCAAGCTGTTTAAGACGCCTGTTTCTTTTTCCGCGCTTATATGCGCCGTTTCTGTCATATGCGTTATTATGTCGCTTGTGTTCGCGTCCGGACTAAGACGGAAGGTGAGTCAGAATCTCGGAGAGATGAAGGAGTTTTATATAATTCCGGCGGCGGTTATTTGTACGATACTGTTCTATTGCTATGAAAACGCGGTGCTAAATAACCACACAACATTTGACGCGCCTATGTATAAATACACTGTGTCTATACTCATAGTAATGATGATAGCCACAATGCTCGCGGCGCTCATCGCCGTATGCACATATATGCTGCGCGAAAGAGCGGAAAGATCGCATATAGAAAAGCAGGTAGAGCTGACGGAGATGTACAGAAATGAGATACGCGGTATAAGACGTGAAATATTTGACTTTAAGCATGACTATGTGAAGATATATTCATCTATGAGCCGGTTTATAGTAAACGGTGAATATGATAAGCTGCGCGATTTTTTTGACAGGAATATAGTTCCGCTCCAAAAGGAGCTTATAAACACGAGTGAAGGCTCGGAGGAGCTGGCTATGATCGAGGATGAGGCGATACAGGGCTTGATATATTCATATCTTATAAAGGCAAAGAAGTCGGGAGTGGATCTAATTACAGATATACGCGATAATATACCTGTAAGCAGTGTGCCGGTGATAGACCTTAACAGGATACTCGGAATATTCCTTGATAACGCTATAGAGCATTCGTTAAAAAGCGACAGAACAGTCTGCTTTGCGGCTGTAAGGCATGAGGACTGCACTATGTTTGTTATAACAAACAGGGCTGAGAGCGTAGATATGGAGCGCATGTTTAGATATGGCGAAAGCACAAAAGGAAAGGGGCGCGGCAGAGGTCTGGCTATTGCGAGAAGGATCTGCGCGGCTCATGACGAGCTGAGCATGAACACATATTTAAGAAACGGTAAATTCGTATGTGAAATATATGTAGGAGATGATGGGAATGAATAAACTGTTTATATTTGCGGCGGCTGCTGCGGTGTCCGCGCTTTGCGGCTGCGCCGGAAGCATGACGCTTTCAACAGACTCAACGCAGATAGTATTTGACGGTCTGCCGATGCAGTCATATACAATTGACGGAATGCGCGTGATAAGTGTGGAGGATCTCTCCGAATACGGATTTACACTTAATGAAAGCGAGGACGTTATAAACGCTATAGGCGATCAGTACATATCAGAAACGCCTGACACGTCCGATATATCGCGCGATATACAAGAGATAGGAAAGGCGCGCGAGAGCAGGAAAAAAATACAGATAAATTCAATGACTATAGACGGATATGAGTCTGACGGCAGACATTATATAAGCGTTGATAAGCTGTGTGAATTCCGTACAGATTACAATTCGGAGTGGGGATATTCAGACTATAATTTCAGCAGCCATTATGAGGGCGACAAGCTTATAATAGATGTTTTCCGATTGAGGATAATCGATCAGACGGCGCTGTGGGACAGCTTAAATGATATGGTGAGCCGCGCCGAGATGGATGTTTACACGGAGGACTATTCAAAATCGGGCATACCGTATTATAAGCAGCGGCTTGAGCCGCCGATAGGCGTGTTCGCCGGAGTAAACGGCGATGATGTTTTTGAAAGCTCATACCTTGGCGCGTCACTAAACTATATTGAGTTTAATGACTTCCAGAAGGATATACTTTTGCCGAACCGTGATTACGTAAAGGCGTCAAGCTGTCTTGTTATAGTGGCATGGAATATAGATGATCTCATGAGCGTTTTTGACAATGAGGAATATATACGCGAAACGCTTGACAATCTCCAGAAGTATCACAAGCCTATGATAATAAGGATAGGCGCTGAAATGAATGTATCGCAGCTCGGTGACGCTCCGGCGGCGTTTGTAAACGCGTTTCGCATGATGGCTGATATAGTTCATGAGTATCCGGATTTTGCGGTAATGTGGTCGCCTAACGATATGTGCGCTTTAAATAAGCCGTTTGAATACTACTGGCCGGGCGATGAGTATGTAGACTGGATCGGAGTATCGGCGTTTATGAAAAAACATTTCTTAGCCGATACGACAATGGACCGTGACGGTCACGTCTATTTCATGACCGGCGATTTCGCGTATACAACTAACACTCTGAAAAACATAACTGATTTTATGGAGAGAAACGGCATAGAAAAGCCGCTCGCTATAAGCGAGGGCGGAGTCGTAACGGAGCTTAATTATGCCAACGGCGGCGAGATAAACGAGTGGGCAAAGTCAAGACTCGGAAATATGTACTGGTATGCGGCTATGCGATACCCACAGCTTAAGATAATAAATTACTTTAATCACAAGATGGAAG
>CALXSW010000051.1 GCA_944391255.1 uncultured Clostridia bacterium
TACACAAACAGGAGCCTGCAAAGCGTTGCTTACGAGAACTGCACACTGTGCTCTTGTAAGAGCTGTGTCATTTGTTACACCTGAAACACCCTTTGTGATGTCCAATGTGCTGCCGTATGACAGATAACCTGATGGATAGCCGCCAACCTGAGTAGCCTGCATATCGTAACCGATTGCTGCTACGAGCATCTTAACAGCCTGTGCATATGTAACTGTATCGTTAGGACCGAAGTTGCCATCACCATAACCGTTGATGAAACCTTCTGAAACACCTGTAGCGATGTAACCAGCACCCCAGTGACCAACGCAGTCTGCGAAGCTTGTTGATGTGATAGATGCAGCTGCATCACCCTTACCAAGTGCCTCTACAACCATCTTAGCAAATTCTGCTCTTGTTACTGAGTTATCCGGATTGAACAAGCCATTTTCGTCACCCTGTACGATGCCTAAAGCTGACAAGTTTGAAACTGCACCAGCATATGTAGCTGAAGCGTCAACATCCGGGAAAGTAGCAGCAAATGCAGAAGCTGATGAAGCAACCATAGCAACAACAGCAGCTGATGAAATTACTTTTTTGAGATTCTTATTCATAGTCTCAAATCCTCCCTTTGAAATTTTCAAAACTTCCAGGAACTTTCCTCTTAATAAACATCCGATAAACGTTCCTGCTTATTTATCGGTACCTACCCGCTTTTCCTGCAAGTGAAAAGCATTGTGAAGACCTATTGGCTCTAACCTGCTTTGCCAATACCTTCTACAATATTACGGTAACAGTATCTTGAATAATACTTCTACCCCAATTACTCAAAACTGCTACTATACATTGTACTACCTAAATATCAATATGTCAATATGTTTTTTTATAAATTCATAAAATTGAAACATTTTTGTAAAATTTCAATAAAGTAATTCGTTTTTACAAAATTATTTCATCTTAATTTGACATATTCATAAGGTTTACACTGCTTTAGACGTATCCAAACAAAAAAAGTTCCGCTTTTTTTCAAAAAAATTACGAAACTTTTTTTACATCTTGAAAAAACGTGTCTGAGTCCTTTAAATCACAAGTGTTACACACTATTTATATAGCGCCTTCCTTAGGAGTTACGGTCAGATTGATTTTTATATTTCTCTCGCTGTCTGGAATATACATCCCGTCCTCATCTATAAATTCATATTTAAACGTGTCGCCCTCTATAGATGTTATCTTTATATTGACGCTCTCATATGAATATCCGTTCTCTACGCCTACAGCTATAGATTTAGGCGTTACAGTTGTGATATTCTCATCCAACACATATTCTCCGTCAAGCTCGCTGCTCAGCATCAGATCAATAGGAAGCACTTCTATATTATATACCTTGTTTTTTACCTTTACTTCGCTCACCTTTGATTCTATAGTTTTATTTTTCGTGAGCATATTGCCATTCTTATCAGCCAAAAGATATTGTATCATATACTCACAGTTTGATTCAATGTCAGATATATCTATAGAAACGATTCCTTTTGCCACCTTTTCCAATTCCTCTTTTGCTCCGGCTATTGTGACCGTCTGCAGCTCGCTCTCGCTTTTTATAAATTTATCCTTTGAAACTCCAAGCTGACGTATCTCTATCGGGATTTCCTTTTCACCGTATTCTCCAACCTCTACCGTCACCGATTCAAAAGGCAGTTCCACCTCAAGACGCGGATTTGCTTCCTTAACGCTGTATTCAAGCTCATACATGCCCGGCTGGCTTATCTGAGATACATCTACCTCTATCGTTATCCCATTCATAGAGCTTACAAGATCATTTCTTTTACCTGTCATTTTATATGTCAGACGGCTTGTGTCTATATCCGTTACAACGAGTCCGTTTCCCTTTAGCGCTGACTCGCCGTTGACCTGTATATTTGCGTTATGAAAGGTTTTTGTGATGTCCTGATCACTCGTGTATGCGATACTCGCCCATATGAACACAGCCGCCGCAGCTGAGAATATCATATATCCAACCCTGTTTTTTGACTGCTTTTCTTTCTCTGCCATAACTAAAATTATAAATTCCTTTCAATAAATATATTCAGCTCGCGCATAAAATCATTCACTTTGATTTTCTCAACGTCATTCTCTTTATAGCTCCGACCGGTTTCTGATTATTTACATTCAAAAGCTTTGTCAAAGCTCGTTTTAATGATATTTCATTTAGATTTCGAGTAAGAGCGCCTTTAAGAGCTATTGATATTTTTCCCGTTTCCTCACTCACTACGACTATGACAGCGTCCGACGTTTCGCTAAGACCTATGGCTGCTCTATGGCGCGTTCCAAGCTCGCTCGACAGATTAGTATTCGCTGTAAGCGGCAGCACGCAGCCTGCCGTTATTATCCTGTCACCTCTCACTATTACCGCTCCGTCATGCAGAGGTGTGTTCGGAACAAATATATTTTCAAGCAGCTCGGTTGACACCGCAGCGTCAAGCATCGTTCCGCTGTTCATATATTCTCCAAGCCTTGTTCCACGCTCTATAACGATAAGCGCGCCCGTTTTTGTCGATGACATGTTCACAGCCGCATTCACTATTTTTTCTATTACCTCGTCCGTGTTTTCCACGCTTGACGCGTCAAAAGCCAGATCTACAAATGTTCCTATCTTTAATCTTCCCACACGCTCAAGAAGATTTCTAAGCTCCGGCTGAAATATTACGAAAATAGCAAACGTTGCTATTGTAAAGATCTGTCCGAGAATATACTTTACTGTCGTAAGCTTTAATATATCGCTCAAAAGATATATAGCTATCGCGACACCTATGCCCTTAAGCAGCTGTACGGCGCGCGTTCCTTTGAGGTTCATAAGAAGCAAATATATGGCCGCAGCCACTATCAATATATCAAAAATATCACTTATCCTGAGTATGCGTATATAGTTAAACGCATACCCCATAAATGACTCGATCGCGTTTATTACATTCATTCTACTCCTCCATACAACCTTATTATATATTAATTATACTATATAATATATTTTTTTTCCAGTATTAATTTTAAATTTTTTTATTTTTTATTGTTCGATCCGCATCAATATGATATAATTGATACAGAATGAATATTGATTCAGAAAGGATTGATTATATAATGAAAGAAACACCTATCGCATTCCGTACACATGTATCTATTTTCGGCAACACCAACGCCGGAAAATCCACCTTGTTCAACTTGCTGCTCGGTCAGGATATGGCAATCGTTTCCGATGTAAAAGGAACGACAACAGATCCTATAACAAAGGCAATGGAACTTTTGCCGTATGGACCTATAGCGCTTACAGATACAGCCGGTCTTGGAGATGCCACTGCTATAGGCGGAAAGCGCGCCGAGAAAACTCAGAAAGTGCTAAACAAGACGGACTACGCGATTTACGCCGCCGACAGCTCTGATTTTGACGAATCCGCGTATCAGGAAGCAAAAAATGCCTTTGACAAAAAGAAAATACGTCACACACTCGTATTCACAAAATCCGATCTTTCAGACGGCAGTCTGTCACTAAAGCATCCCGATGCGATCTTTGTATCATCAAATGACGAAGCCTCAATTGAAAAACTGCGCAAGCATCTTGTTTCGGAGCTTACAGCTGTTGCTCCTGATGAAAACACGATGATAGGCGATCTTCTGCCCGCCGGCTCAACTGTCGTGCTCGTCATACCTATCGACTCTGAAGCGCCTAAGGGCAGGATAATACTTCCGCAGGTTCAATTTCTGCGCGACTGTCTTGATCACGGTATAAAGGCGGTATGTGTGCGTGACACGGAGCTTGAGGAAACGCTGAAAGAATTAAGAAAGGTCGATCTTGTGGTCACAGACTCTCAGGCATTTAAATTCGTTTCATCTGTCGTTCCGGACAGCATAAAGCTGACTTCCTTTTCAATGATGATGGCAAAAATGAAGGGAGATCTCAAAAAGCTCGCGCGCGGCGCTTACGCAATAGAAACCCTCAAAGACGGCAGCAAAATACTTATGGCGGAGGCGTGTACTCATAATGTATCACACGAGGATATAGGAAGAGTCAAAATACCGGCGCTTTTGAGGAAATATACAGGAAAGCAGCTTGAATTTGATTACTATGTGCATCATGATTTCCCTAAAAATCTCTCCGATTATAGTCTTGTCATACACTGCGGAGGCTGCATGATAAATTCACGCTCTATGCTCAACCGAATAGATTTCTGTGAGGAAGCAGGCGTGCCTATCACAAATTACGGTGTCGTTCTCGCATATGTAAACGGCATACTTGACAGGAGCAAGACCATTTTCGGATTTTGATATAAAAATACTGAAAATACAAAATATATGTCGGATTTTGATAGTAAGAAAATATGATTTTCTGCTTGTATTATTCCTCTTAATATGTTAAAATAATATTGTTAGAATATTGACTATCTCTGCAAGCGCAGAAAGGGGGAATTTCAGGTGGCTGATATTGTTGTATACAACCAGAAAGATCTTGACAATGCAATTATACAAAACAAACCTGTGATCGTGTTATGTGCGGGTTTATTTGTAATTCCCAAGTCGCCCGATACCACTTTTAAAAGGATCGGCCCTGTCCGCGTCGTTGTCACTTGCAGCCGTATCTCCGCATCGAACGCAAATATGAGCTTTATAGATATTGAACCGGATTTCAGAGAGGATCACGCTATTTCGTCTATCGCATCTCAAAGTCCTGTTTCCGTGACATTCGGCGGTTCATACG
>CALXSW010000052.1 GCA_944391255.1 uncultured Clostridia bacterium
TGACGACACTAAGTGCTTTAAGCTCAACGGCTCTAACTATATCGAGCTTACAGATGCAAACGGCGACAGCCTGTTAACAGGCAGAGAAAATCTTATAATTTCGTTTAAAGCAAAGCCGACAGCAGACGCCACAGCATGGTGGTTCTACGCCGCTCCTAATGCTAATACGCAGTCATCAAACAAAGAAGTCTATATAGGCGCTCTTGGACAGTCGGGCGGAAAGTTTACTTTTGAACGCTATAAGAACAGCGGTTCAAGATGTCCTGTACCGTCAGGCACATACAGCGTGAACGAATGGAACGATATATCTATCATCCTTTCAGAGGACAACACTCAGATATATCTCAACGGCACACTTCTTGCAGAGCAGTCATCAGACTATCTGCTGTCGTCAATACTCGGTGATTCATCAATAGCGTATATCGGTAAAGCAAACTGGGGCAAGGGTGAATACACAACAGGCCTTATAGATGATTTCAAAATATATGCGTATTCTGTTCCGCCGATAGAGCTTGGTGATCTTTCAGCTGTTACATCTGATATATCATTGCCGTCATCAGGCGATGGATACACTGTAACATGGACGTCGTCAAATACAAGCGTTATAACTAATGACGGTAAGGTTACTCAGCCTGCCGGCTCAAGCGAAGAGGTAACACTCACAGCTGAGATCACTCTTTCAGATCTTGGCATAACACTTAACAAGGTATTCAAAGCCACAGTCGTAGGCAAAGGCGCTGTAGTTGACTCGTTCACAGCATACGCTGAGAACAGCAAACTGATATTCAAAACAGATTACAGCGATGCGGTTGAATACGATATGTACGTTGCGGCATACAACGAAGACGGCGTACTGATAGGTATTTCTAAGAATACAGCTGAAGGCTCGTTTGATGTTTCAGAAAACGGACTTTACACAGTAAAATGCTTATTATGGGAGGACACAAAACCAATGACAGAAGCAGCTTCAAAAAATGTAATAGTATCAGACAGTATTAATACAACAGCATATTTGTTTGCTCATTTTGTAAACACAGAGGGCGACGCGTCATGCGAGCAGATATATTTCTCAATTTCAGAGGACGGTCAGAACTGGACAACGCTTAACGACGGAAAACCAGTTCTCACAAGCACAGTCGGTGAACTCGGCGTTCGTGATCCATATATCCTGAGAGGTCAGGACGGCAAATACTTTATAATTGCCACAGACCTCAGCATATATAACAGACGTGATGATTCTAACAGATGGGGTACATGTCAGACTTCAGGCTCAAAGAGCATCGTAGTATGGGAAAGTGATGATCTTGTGAACTGGAGCGAGGCAAACCTTGTAAAGGTAGCTGTAGACAACGCAGGATGCACATGGGCGCCTGAGGCAATATATGATCCTGATAAGGGCGCTTATATGGTATTCTGGGCGTCAAAGGTGTCAGATGATAACTATGCTACTCAGAGAGTATACAGAAGCTATACAACAGATTTCAAGACGTTTACACCTGCTGAAGTATATATCGACGGCGGCAATATAAGCAACATCGACACAACTATAATTGAGCATGAAGGTTATTATTACAGATTTACAAAGAACGAATCAAAGTCAACTGTTATAATGGAAAAAGCGAGAAACCTCAGCGGCGAATGGAAGGCTGTTGACACATATACTCTCGGTACTATGACAGGTTATGAAGGACCTACTATCTATAAGCTCAACGGCGAGGATAAATGGTGCCTGCTCCTTGATTTCTATTCAAAATCACAGGGCTATAAGCCATTCGTTACAACAGATCTTGCAGCCGGAAACTTTGCATCGGCAAATGATTTCGTATTTGACGGAACATACCGTCACGGAACAGTAATGCCGATCACAGCAGAAGAGCTTGCAGCTCTTAAGGCGAAATATTAATAATAGGCAGTAAAAAAGCTCCGGTACATACGCACAAAGCGTGTGTGCCGGAGCTTTTTATTCGATTTTTATTTTAGTTTCAAGGATAATACGGGTTTGGCTTGAACAAAAGAAGTATCAGATCAACTATAACGCCTATCCCGAAAATACCGCCTGTAAGCAAATATACTATCCCAAAAATCACCTTTCCCTCATAGAATTTGTGTATTCCTAACACGCCCAGGAACAGACAAAGGAAAAAGGATACCCACTTGTTTTTTAACATTCTTTTTTTCCTCCCATCGTTTTATATATTATTCTCCCCTATCAGCAACATCTCTATGCCGACAAAAGCGTAAAATAAGCAAGGCTGCCGCACAAACCTTTGAGTTCAGCGACAGCCTCGTTAATAACCTGTATTTTAGCCATATAATTCTTCAACGTTTCCGCCAAACATCTTATATGCTTCCTGCATCTGGACGTCCACAACAGTTCCCAGATTTTCAAACTTTTCTTTGAGCTTTATCTGAGTTGGTATATCAAGCACGCCCGAATCAGCAAGCTGATTATCCTTCTGGAACTTCGCTATTGCTTCCTCAAGATCTACGTTGAACACATTGTTTCCAAGATTTCCTATATAATATCCAAGAAGAGTCAATCTCTCCTTTGCAGCCATGACATTTGTTCCGCTGCCGCCTACTGAAACAGGCGTAAGGAAATCAAATTTAGTATAGCCTGAAGTATCTATCTTCTTCTCTGTATTTGAAACCTCGTAATCAGGAACAAGCCCTACATGCCCTATCTCGTTGCCGTTTCTCGTGAGATACTGTCCTACTGTTATCTTGAACACCATTCCGTTTTTAAGCGAGAATACGTTTTGTATTACAGCTTTACCATATGTCTGTTCGCCAACAAGCTTTCCAACGTCTGAATCCTGTATCGCGCTTGCAAGTATCTCCGCGCATGAAGCGGTGTTTTCATTGATAAGCGCTATGATATTAAACGGTACCACATCAAGCTCCGACTCATACGAATAATTCATACTCTTATCTCTGTATGATACATCTACTATCTTGCCCCGCGGTATTATAGTCTTAGCTATATCTATCGCCACGCTGAGCAATCCGCCGGGATTATTTCTGAGGTCAAGTATTACATTTGATACGCCGTTTTCTTTTAGCATCTGCGTCAGCTCTGCAAATTCATAAGCTGTATTTGCAGAAAAAGACGCTATCTTTATATAACCTATATTTCCTTCAAGTATGCCGCCCGACACTGTCGTATCATTTACAGCCGTTCTCGTTCCGACTATTTCTATCTCTTTGTCATCTCTTAACACCGTCACGTTAACAGTCGTTCCAAGCTCGCCTACGATCAGATTTCTGACCTCTGTTATGCTGCTTCCGACAACGCTTATACCGTCTATCTTGACGATCTTGTCGCCTTCCTTAAATCCGCTGCGCTGCGCCAGACCGTTTTCCTCAACAAAGCCTACTATCTCAACATATTCTCCGTTCTGCTGCATAGTTATACCCAGTCCGTAAAATGTCTTGTTAAGCTGATTGTTATATTCTATATACTCCTCATATGTATAAAAATCAGAATACGGGTCAAGACTGTTGAGCGCGCCCTTGAGGAAAGCCACAAGCGCGTCATCGCCGTATGTTTCAAGATATTTCGAGATACCAAGCATCATTATATCCTCAGCCGTGTAATCCTCATCGATATATCTGTCCGCAACATATCCGGCTATCTGCTCATATGCCTGATACTGAACGCTCATATTTTCGCTTGTAAGCTTATCGTCATTTACCTCTTCATCTGTTTCATCTGTTTCCTCAGCCGCCGCAAGCGTCTGTTCCTTGTGTTCCTCCGCAGTTATAAAATCATTTACTGTATCTCCGTCAGCTGCGAGCACTGACATATTTGATATAACTATTGCTGATGCAATTATTATAGCTAATATCCTTTTCATACCTATTTATAAACTCCCTTCCGGCTTCCGCCATAAAGCCAAAACCCTATTTACGTCTGACCTTGATCGTCATATCGTTTATAATATCATCTCCGCCCGTCATCAGCAGATATCTTATCTTAAGCTTTCCGCCGTCACGGTCAAAGCTGCATGATATATCCTCTGTAAAAATGCTCATATCCATACTGCCGTATTTTGTGCCGTATTCAAAGCTTGTGCTTTTGCCGCGCACAAACAGCATATCGGATCGGATATCGCCTACTCTTTTCACTGACAGCGTTTCTCCGTCGAGCTTTATCATGCTTGTAACTCCCGAATTTTTATATGCTATAAAAAATTTACCGTTTTTCTCTCTGAAAGTGCCGTTTGCAGACTCGTTTACGGTGTCATATTCACCGTCTATCATCTGTCTGTTTATGACGCTTATTCTGAATACATCAGTATTTTTCGATGTCAATTTTTCTCACCTGTCCGTCTATCTTAGTTTCAAGGAATATGCTTCCCAGTTCCTCAAAGCCCTCGACGCTGTCACTCACATAAAAATGATACTGCTCCTTATCCTTGACATCACTATGTCTGAGATCATCATTGAGCTTTTTGCGCAAAAACTTAGCGACCTCCTGACCGGGACTTATAAGTCTTACGCTATCACCCATATATCGCGCTATCGCCTTTTCGAGCAGCGGATAATGCGTGCAGCCTAAAATAAGAGTATCCACTCCCTCATCTCTTATTTCTGACAGATATTCCTCGATCACCAGATCTGTTACCTTTGTATCGAAATGTCCGTTTTCCACGAGCGGAACAAACAGCGGACACGCCTTGCCGAATGTCTGTATCGACTCATCATATTCCTTTATGTATCGCTGATAAGCGCCGCTTTTTATCGTGGCAGACGTGCCTATTATACCTATTTTCTTATTCTTAGTAACGCGCACAGCCTCATATACACCCGCATCCACGACACCGTAGATAGGCACTCCATACTCTTCCTTTATTTCCGGCAGCGCCGCTGACGATGCTGTTCCGCACGCTATAACTATCATTTTCACGTCATGGCTCAGCAAAAATCTTATATCGCTGTGTGTATATTTCAAGATCGTTTCTTTCGATCTCGTGCCGTACGGCACTCTTCCCGTGTCGCCAAAATATGTGATGCTCTCATTCGGGAAAAGCTCCATTATCTCCTTTACCGAGGTAAGTCCGCCCAAACCCGAATCAAACACGCCTATACTTCTGTTATCCATTATTTCACTCTCTCCTGTGCAAGCTCTATCAGCCTGTCAAGCAACTCACTGTATCCGATGCCAACAGCATTCCAAAGCTTAGGATACATGCTTATATTCGTAAATCCCGGAAGCGTGTTTATCTCATTTAGTATAACGCTGCCGTCACTGTGCTTCACGAAGAAATCCACTCTTGAAAGTCCCTGACCATCAAGCGCCTTAAATGCCTTTACAGCGTATTCTCTTATCTTTTCGATCGTCTGCTCCGGCAGCTCTGCCGGTATAACAAGCACCGTTGAATTATCGTTATATTTCGCGTCAAAATCATAGAACTCCACTGTCGGTTTTATCTCGCCCACAGTTGACGCCTTAGCGTCAGAATTGCCCAGCACCGCGCATTCTACCTCATGACCGTCTATATGCTCCTCAACAAGTATTCGTCTGTCATACTGCACCGCATTTTCAAGCGCCTTTATAAGCTCTGCCCTGTCATGAGCCTTGCCTATACCGACTGATGAGCCAAGTCTTGCCGGTTTTACAAAGCATGGATATCCAAGCTTTTCCTCTATCTCATCTGCGCTCTTTTCAAAATCATCGCCCTTATTTACTACTACCCATGCTGCCTGAGGTATTCCCGCGTTATCAAAGACAAGCTTTGAATAAGTCTTATCCATAGCGTTTGCCGACGCTAAAACACCCATTCCCACATATGGGATATGCGAAAGCTCAAACAAACCCTGCACCGTTCCGTCCTCGCCGTATTCACCGTGCAGAACAGGGAATATAACGTCTATCGGTATAAGCTCCGGTGACTCGCCGCATACGATTATGCCTCTCTGCGAGCTGTCAGGCGATATAAAAGCAGTTTTAAGATTAGCAGTGTCGCTTTCCCATGCTCCGCTTTCTATAATGCTCTTATCGCCTGTGAACAGATACCATCTGCCGTCCTTCGTGATACCAAGCATATATATATTATATTTGTCACTATCAAGATTATTTAATATCGATGTCACTGATTTCTGAGATATGTCGTGCTCCGGCGACTCGCCGCCGAAAATTACACAAAGATTTTTTTTCATTTTATGAAATCCTTTCATAAGTCGCATTTCTGCGTTTTTCATAATACAAACTCTAAAAAAACGTTGCCTGACAAACTATAATAACGTCGGATCTATACAAGGTCTTCATCCGTCATTAATCGGATGATTTGACCGATGTCATGATATTTTTTTAGAGGTTGTCACAACTATATAATACTACTTTTATCGTCAAAAAGCAAGTTAATTCACAAAATTTTTTAATTTATTCAAAACGTCTTTAAAGTACTCTGGCAGCTCCGAATCAAACTCCATTACTTCCTTTGTTTTAGGATGCTCAAAGCCTATCGTTTTAGCATGGAGCAGCTGACCGTTTGTCTTAAACCGCTCCTTTTTCGCGCCATAAACGGGATCGCCTACGATGCTATGACCAATAGACGCCATATGCACTCTTATCTGATGCGTTCTTCCCGTTTCAAGCACACACTCCACAAGCGTGTACTGTCCGAACCGCTCTAAAACCTTAAAATGCGTCACCGCTTCTCTTCCGCCTGCCACAACAGCCATTTTTTTTCTGTCGATCGGGTGGCGGCCTATCGGTTTATTTATCGTTCCGCTGTCCTCTTTTATATTCCCGTTTACTATACAGTAATATCTGCGCATCGCCTTGCGCTCTTTCAGCTGCTTTGAAAGCGACTCGTGCGCCTCGTTCGTCTTTGCGACTATAAGAAGACCTGACGTGTCCTTATCTATCCTATGCACTATGCCCGGACGCACCACACCGTTTATATCGCTGAGGCTGCAATGATACAGCAAACCGTTTACAAGCGTTCCGTCAGGATTTCCGGGCGCCGGATGCACTACCATTCCCTGCGGCTTGTTCACGACTATAACGCTGTCATCTTCATATACGATATCTATAGGTATATCCTGCGCGACAGCCTCAAGCGCCTCAGGCTCCGGAACATTTATCCTTATCTCATCGCCGCTCTGTACCTTTGTTTTCTTTTCAGCTTTTTTCCCATTCACCGTTATATCTCCGTTTTCGGCGAGCTTCGCCGCATAGCTGCGCGATATCTCGCTGTTATCAGAAATATACTTGTCAAGCCTCACTCCGCTCTCCTGAGCGGTGAGAACTATCTCATTCATCTTCTTTCTCCTTTGACCTGTCAAATATTATCTCATACAGCACCAGAAGTATCGCGCCTGCCACTATCGCCATATCGGCTATATTGAAAACAGGGAAATCAAACCATTTTATCGATATGAAATCGACAACAAAGCCGTACGCTATCCTGTCTATTCCGTTGCCTACAGCGCCGGCAAATATCAATGCCAGAGACATACGCAAAAAATTATTCTGCGGCTTTTTCCATACCCAAAATACTATGACCGCAAGCGAGAATAATATCGATATAGCGCTCAGAATAGCTGTGCTTCCGCTTAGCGCCGAAAACGCGGCGCCCGTATTTTTAACGAATATAAAATCACATACGCCCGGTATCTCGCCGAATATCTCTCCGACCTCGCGCAGCTTAAGTATATTGCTCTTTACTATCTGGTCTACAGCGATAATTGCAGCCGCGACGACCGCCCATACCGCTGTACCTAACAAAAATTTATTTTTCATAAACGCCTCATAATCCTATGGCGATCTCTAAAAACCAAACGGAATCAAGAGGTTTTCAGAGTCTGCCTTTATTTTGAAATATATTTTATCGCGGAGAATATCTCCTCGTCGGTTACGTCACTTGTCTGCATGACCTCGCCTATCCTTACAGGCAGCACAAATTTCAATCTGCCGTTTGTCTTTTTCTTATCCTTGTGCATAAAACCGTATATCGATTCTGCCGGCGGAAGCTCGGCACGGATATCAAAATTATATGCGCAAAGCACCGATTCAATGTCTTTTAATATTCCCTCGTCTATCATTCCTCTGTCGAGCGCTATCTTTGATACTGCTACCATTCCAAGTCCCACGCACGCGCCATGCGTCATCTTGAAATTAAATGCCGATTCAACAGCGTGACCTATAGTGTGGCCAAAATTAAGTATCGCTCTAAGTCCGTTTTCCTTTTCGTCCTGTTCTACTACATTAGCCTTTATAGAACAATTTGTTTTTGCCATTTTTATAAGGATATCAGTGTCAAGCGATTTTACAGCGTCAACATTTTCCTTTAAGAACGCATAGAATTTTTCATCGCGTATTATTCCATGCTTTATTACCTCGCCCATGCCAGAAACAAACTGCTCCTCCGGCAGTGTTTTTAACGTGCTTACATTTATATAAACAAGCTTAGGCTGATGGAACGCGCCGAGTATATTTTTGCTTTCCATAAAATCTATACCCGTCTTTCCGCCAACAGAGCTGTCTGACTGTGAAAGAAGCGTTGTAGGGACCTGCACAAAACGTACCCCGCGCATATATATAGCAGCCGCAAAGCCTGCCATATCACCGACTACGCCGCCGCCGAGCGCGATCATCATGCTCTTTCTGTCAAGTCCATGCTCTATGCAGGCGCCGCATATACCGAGTATTGAATCCATCGACTTATTTTCCTCGCCTGCCTTAAACGCGTATACCGCGCTGTCATATCCATTTTCTATAAGCAGTTCATTTACCTCTGACGCGTATAGCTTTTCTACGTTTGAATCAGTCACAACAAGCAGCTTTTTCGGCGCGTCTATAGCCTTGAGCTCAGCCGCCAATCCCGAAAAATCTGCCGAAAAGCATATATCATATGAATCCTCACCAAGATTAACGTGTAATTTATCCATGATCAAAATATTTCCTCTCTGTTCTTTTTATTCGTCCTCAAGACTGAGCGACGCAACAGCGTTCAGCCGCATATCGGCTCTCGTACCGTTTATATATTCAAAATATCCTGCCGACGCTATCATCACCGCGTTATCCGTGCAAAGCACAAGCGGCGGACATAATGTTTTTATATTTTTTTCAGCCGCAAGCTTAGTCATCTTTTCGCGCAAAGCGCTGTTTGCCGCAACACCTCCGGCTATAGCTATAGTATCAGATTTTTTGCGCAGAGCCGCCTCGATCGTATGCTCGCACAGCACATCTGTAACAGCGTCCTGGAATGAGGCCGCAATATCGGCTCTGTTAAACTCCTCGCCGCGCTGCTCCATCTTATGCACCTGATTTATTACAGCCGTTTTTACTCCGCTGAACGAGAAGTCAAGCGAATCGCCTGCCATCTTAACGCGCGGGAACTCATAAGCGTGAGCGTCGCCCTCCTTTGCAAGCTTATCTATCTTAGGTCCGCCCGGATATCCCAAGCCGATAACGCGCGCTATCTTGTCAAAAGCCTCGCCTGCCGCGTCATCTCTTGTCATTCCCATTATCTCATACGTCATATAATCCTTTGCGTAAACTATATGGCTGTGACCACCTGATGCGACAAGGTATGTAAACGGCGGCTCCAACTCAGGATGCGCCACAAAATTAGCGCATATATGACCTTTTATATGATGTACGTTCACGAGCGGCTTGTTCAGCGCGTACGCGAGAGCCTTCGCAGTGGAAACACCTACAAGAAGCGCGCCGACAAGTCCCGGGCCGTATGTTACAGCTATCGCGGTAATATCATCCCATGTGACTCCCGCCTTTTCAAGCGCCTCCTCTACAACGGCATTTACCGTTTCTATATGGCGCCTTGACGCTATCTCCGGCACTACTCCGCCGTATCTCTTATGTATCTCGATCTGTGAATCGATAACATTCGATAAAATCTCTCTGCCATTTTTTACAACGGCGGCAGCCGTCTCATCGCATGAGCTTTCGATCCCAAGTATCAATATATCTTCCATTCTCAAACCTCCGTGACGCCATCAAGCGCAAGCCGCATTATGACCGCGTCCTCTCCATTATCATAATATCCTTTGCGTCTGCCTATCTCTGCGAATCCATGCTTTTCATACATATTACGCGCCGCTGTGTTCCCCGCGCGCACCTCAAGCATTACCTCATTACAGCCGCTCTGCCTTGCGCCGTCTATAAGCGAGCAGAGCAAAGCGCTGCCGGCTCCGCTCCGTCTTTTTTCCGAAGCCACGGCTATTTTTTCAATATCAGCCGTTCCGCAGACACACCATTCTCCGGCAAAGCCTATCACTTCATCGTTTTCAACAGCCACAAAATACCGCGCAAAATCCTTGCTCAGCTCATTTTCAAATTCAGCTCCGCTCCATTTCATCGAAAACGAAGCGGTATCTATATCTACGACTGACCCGATATCATCTGACGTCATTTCCCGTATCTTCATTTAGTCAGCTCCTCTGCCAGTTTTTCAAGGAGCGTCTTAAGCTCTGACGCCGTGGCTCTGTATATTTCTATATCGCCGCCATACGGATCAGCCACATCGCCATTTTCACCAACATATTCCTTTAAAGTAAACACCTTATCGGGCGCGTACTGTGATATAACAGCCTTATGCGATCCTGTCATAGTCAGTATTATATCGGCTATACCAATAAGCTCCGGCGACAATGTTTTTGCCCTGTGATACGACAGATCTATTCCCATTTCAGCAAGCGCCTTTACAGCGTTTAAAGACGCTTTCTCGCCATCTATCGCCGCTAAACCGGCGCTCTCTATCATCACATCTATATCGCGTTTCATAGCGATATCATTAAAAATAGCAGCAGCCATAGCGCTGCGGCACGTATTACCCGTGCATACAAAAAGTATTTTCTTACACATATATGACCCTCTGTCCTGCAGACTTATACAATCTGTTTTTAACAGCCAGACCGTATCCGTCACGTTCTTCAAATTCCGCGTAAACTATATCGACCTTGAGCCTGTCAAACTCTCTCAGATTTGCGAACAATCCTTTCGCGTACTCCTTATTCGTCATTCCGCCTTGAAGGATCACCGCCCCGTCATACGCGTTTTCTGACATCGTAAGAACTCCGCATATTTTTCCGGCTTTTTCATTTTCGTTCACAAGCTCCGTTATCTTCTTTTTAACATCCGCCATATTTCCCTCTACGACGTACACCTCAGCCTCAGGCGCGTAATGCTTATACTTCATACCCGGACATTTCGGCTTTTCTCCATCCTTTAACGATTCAAGAATATGCGGATCTATCACCGCGTCAGGCACAACGGCGCATATCTCGTCATACGTTATACCGCCCGGTCTTAACACGACAGGAGTATCCCCCGAAGCGTCAACTATAGTCGATTCAACGCCGACGCTGCAGCTTCCGCCGTCTATTATAGCGTCGATCCTGCCCATCATATCGTCCATCACATCTCGCGCGGTAGTAGGACTTGGCTTTCCCGAAATATTCGCGCTTGGAGCTGCCACAGGCACACCCGACGCTGCTATAAACCGTCTTGCGGTCTCGTTTTCAGGAAAACGTATCCCAACAGTATCCATACATGCTGTAACACCGTCAGGCACGCGCTCGCTTTTTTTCAGGATTATCGTAAATGGTCCGGGCATAAACGCGTCTATTAGCTTCTTCGCCTTTTCACTGTATCCGGCTGACAGCTCGTCTATCTGACTCTTGTCTGATATATGGACTATGAGCGGATTATCAGACGGTCTGCCCTTAGCCTCATATATTTTAGCAGCGGCATCACTGTCAAACGCGTCAGCACCCAAGCCGTATACCGTTTCAGTAGGGAACGCTACAAGTCCGCCGCCGGCTATTATTTTTCCCGCTTCTTTTATTGAATTTTCATCTGTATCAAGTATTTTTGTATCCATGTCTTCTCTTTCCAAATTTATAGATCATATGACTGCAAAAGCTCGTTCTTTATAGTCCAGAGCTTCTTTGACAAGTCAACATAATATTTATGAGGATTTTCAAACCTCTTAAGCTCGTCCCAAAGACTTTCTATCTCCATTTCACAATATTCTCTTAACACATCGATAGACGGTGATTCGTAAACGCACTCACCTTTCACAAAAATAGGCTTAAGCAGTGGACGCGCATAGAAATTTTCAACCTTTTTATGCTTCCATGTGTATTCCGGATCGAATATCTCATACGGCTGCTCTCTGTCTATCGTTTCATCATGCAGCGTTACAACATCAGCGATCGCCTTTCTCGTGTCGGCGTCATACAGTCTGTAAAGCTGCTTAAAGCACGGAGTCGTTATCTTTGCAACATTTTCACTTATCTTTATCTTCGGTATTACATTTCCGTTCTCATCCTCAACGCCTACAAGCTTATACACTCCGCCCATGACCGGATTTGAACGCGATGTTATAAGACGCTCGCCCACTCCGAACGAGTCTATTTTCGCGCCCTGTATTATCATATCGCGTATGATATATTCATCAAGCGAGTTTGACGCAACGATAGTACAATCCTCATACCCCGCTTCATCAAGTATCTTTCTGCATTTCTTTGACAGATACGTTATATCGCCCGAGTCTATCCTAACTCCCTTAGGACGCTTTCCCATCGGCTTTAAAACCTCGTCAAATACCTTTATCGCATTCGGAAGCCCGGACTTAAGAACGTTATATGTGTCTATAAGCAGCGTCGTATCATCAGGGTAATTTCTCGCGTATGCCGCAAAAGCCTCATACTCAGAATCGAACATCTGTATCCAGCTGTGCGCCATGGTTCCGAGCGCCGGAACGTTATACTCTCTGTCAGTCAGCACGTTTGACGTGCCGGCACAGCCGCCTATATAAGCGGCTCTCGCGCCGTATACTGCCGCGTACGCGCCCTGAGCGCGTCTTGCACCGAATTCCATAACGGCGCGCCCCTCCGACGCGCGCGCTATCCTGTTTGACTTTGTGGCGATAAGCGTCTGGAAGTTTATCGTTAAAAGCAGCATCGTTTCAACGAACTGCGCCTGTATAGAAGGGCCTCTGACTATTACTATAGGCTCGCCCGGGAATATAGGCGTGCCTTCCGGCACAGACCAGACATCACATTCAAATCTGAAATCCGATAGATACTGCAAAAAGCCCTCCGAAAACATATTCTTTCCTCTTAGATACTCTATATCCGCCTCTTCAAATTTCAGATTTTTGAGATAGTCTATAAGCTGCTCTACACCTGCCATAATAGCATAACCGCCGCCGTCAGGCACCGATCTGAAAAACATATCGAAATATACGATCTTGTCTTTGAACCCCTCATTATAAAATCCGTTTGCCATCGTTATCTCATAAAAATCAGTGAGCATCGTTAAATTATCGTTTATCATATTAATCTCCTTTATCGCGCGTCATATCTTATGACCGCTCTAACGCCCAATTCCTTTTTAACATCTGTATGCAGAACGAACCCGTCATCGTTCATAAATCTTACCATGTGATCATTGCTTGTATACGGACAAAGCACCCAGTAATCAGAACCGGCTCCGATATTTTTCAGAATATCAAGAGTGGGTATCGTTACGATATCGTCCACACTGTATCTATACGCTGTGCCGCTCAGATTTCCTACCATATCTACTGTGAAATTCCAGTAATGTGAATGGTCGCCTGTTTCAGCTTTTTCCCTCTGACTATATGGAAGTATAACGCTGTTTCTGACTCTGACTATATCGTTAAGCTCTCCTATCGTAAATTCCTTTAGAAAATCATGATTGAGCCAGTCTCTCAGATCGCTCTCTTCCCAGCTGTTAGACTCTTCATCAAACGGCATATATCCAACGGGATCCTTTGTCACAAGTATAAGCGAGCCGTCCTCGCAGCGCTTAGCTATCTCCCACTGTACAGGCTCGCCGTTAAAACGGCCGAACTCTATAGCCTTTGACGGCACTCTCACATAAAACAGTCCTGTAAACACCGCTGAACACGCAAATACCGTTATAAGCTTTTTGACCGGCAGCAAAAGCCATCCCATTACACATACCGCGAAAAGTATATCGATACAATTCGTAAACAGGAACATATGCTTTGCCAGATCCGCCTCGCCGTTACATACTATAGGCAGGACGAGGTTCACCCACAGCCCAAGCATGAGAACATCGAGCGAGCATATCATATACCGCCGCTCCGGTGTTTCTATTTTATGATTATATATATAAAATATATTTATAAAGATAAGATATACCGTTATAACAATGAATGCCAAAAATATTACCCACGGCTCATATAAAAACCTTAGCTTTACTCTGATGTCTGACCACAGACTGAACTTGTCCGTCATCTCCATCGGCTCATCTGCTGAATTACCGAGAGCCGGAGGGCGTATATAAGCCGAATTTTCTATCGCCCTTGTCAGCTCCTTGATGAGCTTTACAGGATGTCTTAGGTAGAATACGGCTATATCAGTCTTTGACACCTGCTCATAGAAATCAGCGTTGAATTTATCTGACGCTATATCTATCGGATACTCGTCAGACTCCATATACGCGTTAGTATTCGCCAAAACAGAATATTCCTCCGGCACGCCAAGCTCCTTAAGATAGCTTTGAGGATCCTCGCTTTCCTTAAGCATGCCAAAGAATACAGCCTGATATGTCGTATCCTTATTCATCCAGTCAGGAATAGAGCTGTAAAGACCGGCTATGCTCGCAATGCACACCAGCCCCGATATAAGGACCCCCGCCTTAAACAGCTTATCCTTTCTCATTATAGTTATAAATAATCCCAGGACTGCCGCAAGCAGTGAATACGGGATATTTGCCAGCTTTGAGCCGGCGAAGAAATACAAGGCTATAAAAAAGCATATCGCCTTTGGCACGCTCGGCCGCTTATATATAAGCAGTCCGAACGCTATAAGCATCATAAGCGCCGTGTATTGCAGCGGCTCACCATAAAATGAGTTGAAATACAACAGATATCCGGCGTCACAAAACATAAAAATAAACAGCACAAAAACGGCTATCTGTATTTTTATCTTTGAGTCCGCGAAGAACGTGAATATCACCCACGCCGCAAAGCTCAGCATTAATATATACAAAAAAGCCATATATGCTATATTATAATCAGTCAATGGTTTTCCGGTCACCGCATTGGCTATAACATTGAGCTCCTTTGATATTTTTATTATAAGAAAATGCGGCGATGAATATATCTCTTCCTCCTCATTAGTCTGCCATGCGCTCGCCATAGCTGTAAAAACATTGCTGTCATTCTCCAGCTTCATAGTGTAAAACTGGTTAAACAAATAGCTTGAATCGGTGTTATCAATATATTCTATATTATTGCTCAATAGAACACGCCTGAAATCTCCGTTATCACTCAAGCCTACATTATCCCCGCTGTACAGCACGGAAAAACTAACTATAAAAACAACCAGCGCCTGAATAAACGGGATCACTCGTCTTCTGAGCGTTCCGTTCACATCCCCTCCGCCGGTGATTATTTCCTTAATCAAAAAACCACTCTTTCTCTAAAAAAAGCGGATAAAATCCTCAGACTTTATCCGCATTTTCCATATTAATACGAATAATTTCCCTTTCTCGAATATCCGCCCGAACGCTTGCTTTCCATCCGGCGTTTTCTGTCACGGTTAATTTCTTCGCTTTCCAGTCTGAATTTCGACAACTTGTCTTCAAATGACAATTCCTCGGTCTTGCGCGCGCTCCAGTCATATGAATCCGGTCTTGGTGATGGTTTCGGCAAAACAGTCTTTTTCTTTTTCTCCGGCTTGCTCTTCATCGACAAGCTTATTCTGCCGTTGTCATCGATCTTTATAACTCTGACCTTGACACTATCACCCTTTTTTACAAATTCGTTTATGTTTTCAACATATCCGTCGGCTATCTCCGAAATATGTACAAGTCCTGATTGACCGTCCGCTATCTTCACAAATGCTCCGAAGCTCATGACACTGCTGACAGTGCCTTCATACACGCTGCCTATTTCTATCATTTAAGTCCCCCTATCAGTTTTCATCCGATATATCATAAAAAATCGTGGCGTTGCTCTTTACCAATCCCAGCTTTTCAGTCGCTATCTTCTCTATGTATTCATCTGTATTGACCTTGGTGCTGAGATCGTCTATCTCATTCTGACGTTCTTTTTCCTCTTCTATCTTTTCCTGCAGCGCCGTTATCTCATTTCTATACTGCTCAAGCTGAGGCTTCTGCACTAACCCCTTGAAAAGCATTCCGAATGAAGCCACTATGACAACAAGAGCCAGCAGTCCCTTTCTATGCGCTGACACAAAATCCATAAATATAAATTTCAGTGTTTTCATCGTTTTCCTCCTTGCCGTGAATTGATGACACTTCTTATTAGAATTTTATACAAAAACAACGCCGGTGTCAAGAGTATTTTTAAAATTCTTTTAATTATTTTAAAAATTATGCAAAATATCTTAACAATGATCCCTAACACAAAGCAAAATAAGCATTTAAGCGCTCTGTGAAGTATCAGCCTGTATGATATCAACCCTATCGCCGCGCCTACCGCCTCATACATTCTAAGCGAAAACGAATTGCTCTCCCAAAGACATATACCTATAACGACAGCAGCTGTGATCCACCATACTGTATCCATCAGGAAATCAACAGCCGCCGCTTTTATTACTTTGAACCTCACGCAGTCAAAAAAATCGAACAGCGCCGCCAATGACGCTGCGCACGCGGCACAGTACAGGAACGCCCTGCTGTCGCCTGTCATTTAAACAATCCTTCCAGCAGCTTTCCCTTATTCTTATCCTTTGAATATGCTATAGATGATATATTCCCGTTTACATACAATTCGCCTGTATCTGTATTAAGCCTGCTGATCGTGATATTCTTTCCCTTTATCAT
>CALXSW010000053.1 GCA_944391255.1 uncultured Clostridia bacterium
GATCGTCCTTTTTGTCATTTTGAATGACATTTCTATGTTGTTTGTGTAAAACATTGCAAATATATTGTTTTGTATAAAAAAATCAGTTTTGAAAAAAACATTCAAATACTAAAGCATCTCAAACTTGACAAAATATATTAAACGTTATAAAATAGATATATGTTGTGAAAGATTTATAACCACGATCAATAATATTACAGGTACCGTTCAATATTAGATCGTTTTGAAAGTGAGATGATATAATGCTGCTTTACATAGCTTTATGTGACGATGAGATGTCTGATCTATTAGATGAGAAACAGCTCATAGAAAGTATATTGCCAACCATTTCTGACACACTCGAATGGGAATTGGATATATTTTCATCATCAAAAGATATGTTAAACTCAAATAAAATTTATAATATAATTTTCCTTGATGTTGAAATGGACGGACTGAACGGAATTGAAACAGCCGAAAGAATACATCGCAAAAGTCCCTCAAGTTTGATCTTTTTTGTCACGCATCATGAAGATTATATGGACGCAGCATTAAATAATCATGCTTTTCGATTTTGGGTAAAACCCATAAATGAGACAAGGCTTGCATATGGTATTGAGTCGGCGCTCAAAAGGTTGTCCGAACAGAAAAAAACCATAGATATCACTGAGCAGAAAAAGACGGTAAAAATACTCATAACAAAAATAATATACGTTTATCATGAGGGAAGGTTTACATATATCGTCACTACAGATAGAACTATAAAAACTCATAACACTTTTCAAAGCGTTAAAGAGCAGTTAAAAGGTGACTTTTTTGTTGAAACACACGCGAGCTGCTATGTAAATTTAAACTATGTTACGGATTATAATAAAACTGATATTTTTTGTGAGTATAACGGAAAAATCTATAAACCGTATATTTCTGCCAGAAAGTATTCTGCCTTTAACAAAAGGTTTAGAGAATGGAGTTGTAATTTGCAATGACGATCAGTGTTGGATATGCCTTAGGACATATATTTGAATTTTTATTATTTTCATATTTCGCAAACACCAGTTTCTATTCCACGCAAAAAAATATAACAAAAACTATTATATCACTGTGCGGCTATATTATTTTGTTTGGAATAGGACTTCTTTATAAAGTTTCTATTTCAATATTATCATTTTTCATTGTTAATGCTGTTCTATTGAAAACTTGTTATGGAGTAAAATTTAAGAACGCAATATTTTACAGCCTTATGTTAGATGTGTTATCCTGCATAGGAGAATATATCATTATATATATATTAGGAATGCGATATGGAAGCAGTGATTTTTTTGTTACATCACGCCAAACAATGTTTATATCACTTGGTGGCAAGACAATATATTTAATAGGTCTGCTTTTTTTAAAAAAGTTTGTAAACAAAAAAAATACGTATGAAAATGAAACACAGACAATAACAATAATTATTCCTGTATTAACAATGCTATGTTTAACTATATTGATGACAATAGAAATAAATACTTTGATTTTTATACTTCTTTGTGTAGCATTTTTGTTGATAAATATCATAACATTTTATACAAACGCAGGACTTAACAATAAAAATAGAGAACTAAGAATTTTACAAGAGGAGTACAATAAAAATAAGGCAGAATTATCGGAATATCACTTAGTAGCTGAAAAATATGAAAACACAAGAGTTATGCGGCATGATTTTCATAAGCAATTAGATATTTTAAAAAATTTAATAGAAACAGACAATGTTAAAGCAAAAGAATACATGCAGCAGATCCAATTTTCTCAGAGAGAATTGGATTATGCCAAGTATACCGATAATAAAATCCTCAATATTCTTTTTGCGAAAAAGATAAAGGAATGTCATAGACGCGGTGTAGAGATACATATTCATTCCACATTTCCTACATTGTCATTTATATCGGAGATCGATACCGTGGCGATATTCTCAAATATGCTTGACAATGCAATAGAAGCTGCCGAACATGCTAACATTAAAGAAATTTATGTGGATCTATATACAGTGAATAATGCTTATTCTGCTGTAAGAGTAGAAAACTACACAGACAAAGAACCGATAGTCCTTGATGGATTCCTCAGGACGCAGAAAGGTAATACGGACATTCATGGTATGGGGATAAAGAGCATAAACAATGCTCTAAAAAAATACGGCAGCGATCTTACATGGACATATGATAAGGAGCGAAAGTTTTTTAGGGCATTAGCTGTAATCCATATTCCCAAAGAGATACACGACGTTTAAGCTTGATTATGACAACGTTTGAACTAAATGGGTTGTCATATTTGATATTATAGTTTATAATTTATAATATAAATTGCTATAAAAAGTGAATATATCATTTTCTATGACAAAATCAGCTTTAAAGAATGATCAGATATAATTTAAGTATAACAAAGCAGAAATGTGCTTTTAACAGAGGCAAATATTTATATATAAAATACACAAAATCAAAACAATGATTTTAGTGCTTTTGCTGATTTTAAAACCACTCGGGAGCTATATTGACCACTCGGTTTTTTT
>CALXSW010000054.1 GCA_944391255.1 uncultured Clostridia bacterium
TGACCTCTTCCGTATCCTCACATTTCTTTGAGATCGCAAAACCCTGATTTATATTGAGCTGTGCGTCCACCCTGTACCAAGGTTCAATACTTTCATCATAAGTTAGCGCGAGCGGCACATATTCATAGGCATGCATCTGTTTACTGCTAAGATATACTTCAGCATTCTGGAATACCCAATGCTGATCAAACATACCTAAAACGCGCCCCGTTGATATTTTTGAGAGGTATTGATCTTTATTCTGTATAAAGCATTCGACATCAATTATGCCTTTATCGTATTCCTCATTTAGTTTTTGAAAATATCTTTTAGAAAAATCACTGTCGGCATATATTTTCGCCTCGTATGTATTCTTATCTACAACAACATCACCATCATTAGGGTTTCCAGCCAGATAGTTAGGCGGTGTCGTCAGCACCCACTCATAGCCTGTCGCTGCTAAAATCTCAAAGCCTATCGTTGAAACACCATTAGTTTCAGGATGTCTGCTTTTGTAATCCTCTATCAACGCAAAATACTGATCAAGCGTTTTTATCTCCGGATATCCGGCATCCTCAAGCACGCGTTTCTGGATCCAGAATGCCGGTCCGTAATACTCGGCAGAATCATCGCCGCCATATGTCGGCCTGCCATAATTAGGGAATGAGTATATATGTCCGTCTCCCTCGTACCTTGCTTTTTTGGCTATCGGCTCGAAATACTCATACAAATTCGGCGTTTTCTCTTTTGATATATATTCATCAAGCGGCACAAGCGCGCCGGCCTGTATAAGCGTTTCATCTGATATCTGTATGATATCAGGATATTCACGGCTGCTTATCATGACTCCTGTGCGCTCTTCTTCATGACCGCTTATCATATACTCAAACTCAAACTCATATCCCAATTCATCTTTTATCTTTTTAAGAATCTTATTATCTTCCGTAGGTTCCACGCCCATGCTTGTAAGACATACACTAAATTTTTTTGTCTTATCCGAATTTCCCGCATCGGTTTCATTTGTTGTTTTGCATGATGAAAGAATAGTCAGCATTGCCGCCGACAATACAAAACAGGCCATCTTTTTTATGCTCATAAATATTTTCCCCTCTGTAGCGCAGCCCTTTTTAAGAAGTTTTTCTTTACTCCTTTGTCACAATTACGGTATATGAATTTTCATCCCACTCAACGTCCATTCCAAGAGCTTCGGCTATACCTCTTAAAGGCACCATCGTCCTGTCGTTCATTATAACAGGCTCCTGATCTGCAAATGATATCTTGTTTCCGTCAACATAAACCTTGACAGTTCCGTCATTTGTTTCATTTACCGTCTGAGCTTCTTCACTGCTCGATATTATGACAGTTCTGCTCGCTTCATCCCAGTCAACTGTCTTGCCTGTAGTCTCCGCTACCGCTCTTAACGGGATCATAACTCTGTCACCTATTATGACAGGCTCCTGATCCGCGAATACCACATTTTCCCCATCGACTGTTACCGTTATTTTATCAGGCTTTTCCTGCTCCTGTTTCACAAGCTCAAGAGTTCCTATATCCTCAAGATTGCCCCACGTATTATCTGTAGGATCACTCCATTTAAGAATATAGTTTCTCTCTCCATTGCCGTGAGAATCATTTACCTGAGCATCAAAGCCTATCTTCGTTCCATTTTCAGGCGTTATAGTTTGGAAGCTTATCGCCATTTCAACTATGTACCCAGTTTCTGTTTCCGATGTCGCTGACACTATATTTTCAGCTGAACCGCCTGTTCCATAGCTCTGAACATTCTTATAGTTCACTCTGTACTGGGCGTCGCCGTCATCATACGCATCGTTCTTTTCATTGCTCTCGTTGATAAATACTTCAACTGAATCCTGCTCATATTCGTTTGCCGCAGTATCATCAAGATTTTCATCTGTCACATTCATCAATACATAAAGCGCCTTCTCATCCCACATAGTCTTGAATGTTGCAGACGCGCCATGATCGCCATGGGCAGCGTTTATCATGCTTGTTTCAGGAACAGCATCCCAAATTTCATCGATCTCACCGTCTATTACAGGTGTGCCATATGATGAAACAGCTGAAAGTGACTGGAACGGTTCAGGTTCCTCAGCTTCAAGTATCGTTTCAGGCTTTGCACCCTGCTTTCCTGTTATATCAACTGTTATTATGCTCTGCGCCGGAAGAGATACTGTCAAATCATCATTCAGCTCGCCTATATCAGCCATTCTCTCTGTGCCGCCCTCGCTGTAGTCTGTTCTGTAAACAGTTGATGACGTTATTTCATAGCCGTTAAGGTTAAGCTTCACATCAGCGTCTGTTTCCTCTGTATTAGTCAGCACTATCTCAAGCTTATCCTTTTCAGGTGAATTAAATGCCGCCATCTTTATATCCTGAGCGTCCGGATCTACCGATGAATCAACAAGAACATATCCTCCGTCCGTAAATGCCGCAAAATGCTCAAGCGCATATATCTTATCATTTACAGTATATCCCTTTTCCGTAGTCCACGAACTCTGTTCCCATGGATTTTCAAGAGCGACAAGCGTTCCGTCTGGTCCCCAGATTGTATCCCAATAGATATACGCCTCAGCGCCTTCCTCAACAAATACATTCGTTATGAGCCACGCTGTCTGGATACCATTTCCGCGATAATATTCAGTCTGCCACTTAGGAATATCCGGATAATTATCTCTGAGCTTATTCATGCTCTTTTTATATTGATCAGGATCAAGCTCCGAACCACCTACATACAGATGGTGAGCAATAGCGCCCAGTCTGCCGTCGTTATGGTCTAAAATTGGCTGTATGTATTTCTTTATATTGGTATAGCTTGCCGTCATACTATCAGGTCCAACCATTATAGGCGGATCTTCTACATCCTGAAAAGCCTCATATACCGCGTCAAATGCCTTCGCGTATGACGCGTGATTTTCATTTTCCTCCGGATCAAGCTCGCATCCATCATAGTCCGCCTTAAAATCAGGCTCGTTCTGTATACTGAAATAATCTATCTTTACTCCGGCATCTCTGTATGCCTCAAGCGCTTCCTTATAATACTGTGCATATTCATCATATGCGTAGCTTCCGTCTTCATTCTTCTTGATCGTGCCGCCGCCCTGATACACTCCGTTGCTCTTAACTTTTCCGCTCGGTGACCATGAGCTCATAAGCACTGGCAATTCCTTGCCTGCCGCTTTTTCCGCTGACTCAATATTCTCCTTGTCCGCACCCGGATTAAACGTTATTCCATCATAGTCATAAAAATTCTTGATCCTTATAACATCTAAACCGACCTTATTGAACAACAGATCATAGATTTCCGCCTTATTCGGATTTGTGGTAAGCCAGTCGTTATACCATGTGATACCGCCGCCAACACCTACTATAGTCTGCTTGTCCTCAAATGTGTTTACATAAGCGTTGACTTCTCTCGTTTCCGCATTCGCCGTGAGTACAGGCACAAAAGATGCTGTCATCGTAGCCGCGAGAAACATCGCCGTGCTTTTTACAGATGTTTTTTTCATATAATTTCCGCCTTTCCGCATTTATTTATATCTAT
>CALXSW010000055.1 GCA_944391255.1 uncultured Clostridia bacterium
CTGTGTCATGCCGAGCTTTGAAATATATTCACCGAATGTCATCTTAAGCTGTTCCGGCGGATATGCGACTGTTACGTTCGGCATTTCAGCGTCATACTGAGCCATACATACGAAATGGTTCTTGAAATAACCATTCTTTCTAACGAATCCGTCAAACATAGGATCTACGAATGTTCTTACGATCTGTCTTGCGCGGTCAGGACGGAAATTGAACATGATTATGCTGTCGTTTTCCTTTATCATGCCGTCCTTGTCTATAACTGTAGGAACGATAAATTCATCTGTTACGCCATTCTCATATGAATTCTTTATAGCTTCTACAGGATCTGATTCCTGTATACCCTCGCCAAATACCATAGCGTTATAAGCCTTTTCAACTCTGTCCCATGCGTTATCTCTGTCCATAGCATAGTAACGACCTGAAATCGTAGCGACCTTGCCTGTGCCTATCTTCGCTATCTCGTCAACGAGCTGCTGCATATATTCAGCGCCAGATGTAGGCGGAACGTCACGGCCGTCATGGAATGTATGGATATACACCTTTTCAAGTCCCATTCTGTGAGCCATCTCAAGCAAGCCGTAAAGATGCTTGTTGTGGCTGTGTACACCGCCGTCTGAGAGAAGTCCCATCAAGTGGAGAGCTGCGCCGTTATCCTTTGCAGCCTGCATAGCAGCCTTGAGCTTATCATTTTCAAAGAATACTCCGTCTTCTATATCCTTAGTGATCTTTACGAGCATCTGATATACAACTCTTCCGGCGCCTATATTTGTGTGACCAACCTCACTGTTTCCCATCTGACCGTCAGGCAGACCTACAGCAAGACCGCTCGCCTGGAGCTGCGTATTAGGATACTTCGCCATATATGAATCAAGATACGGCTTCTTTGCCGCATAAATAGCATTGCCCTCTGTATTATTATTGATACCGTAACCATCCATGATGATCAACGCGATCGGCTTCTTTGCCATTGTTTTTTTCCTCCTGTTCTTTAAGAGCGATCTGGCTCTTAAATTTTTCCAAATTTCCCGTTATTCTAAAATACGGTACACACGATTATTCATCATGTGTACCGCAACATCTTATTTTACGTTAAGTTGCGACCAAAGGTCAATTACTTTGCAGCTGCAACTATTGTAGCGAAATCTGCTGACTTAAGTGACGCGCCGCCGATAAGACCGCCGTCAATATTTGCCTTTGCCAAAAGTCCCGCACAGTTGCCAGCGTTCATGCTGCCGCCGTACTGGATTGTGATAGCTTTTGCTGTTGCATCGTCATAAAGTGAAGCCAATACTTCACGAATAGCCGCGCAAACCTCTTCAGCCTGATCATCAGTAGCTGTCTTGCCTGTTCCGATAGCCCAGATAGGCTCATAAGCTACTACAACCTTTGCAGCATCTGCCGCTGCGATACCGGCGAATGCTTTCTTGATCTGGATAGTTATAAGATCCATTGTTATGCCGGCTTCTCTTTCTTCAAGTGACTCACCAACGCAAAGGATAGGGATAAGACCTTTTTCAAGAGCCTTTACGATCTTCTTGTTTACCTTTTCATCAGTTTCATTGTCATACTGTCTTCTTTCGCTGTGACCGATTATAACATAATCAACGCCGAGATCAGCGAGCATATCAGCGCTTACTTCGCCTGTGAACGCGCCCTTATCTTCAAAATGAAGGTTTTCAGCGCCGATCTTTACATGTGTGCCCTTTGCAGCTTCAACAGCCGGAGCAAGGCATACATAAGGTGTGCAGCAAACTACTTCACATTCAGCGCCCTTTGTAGCTTCAACTACTTCCTTAACATAATCATATGTTTCTGAAGGGAGCTTGTTCATCTTCCAGTTACCTGCGATTATATACTTTCCCATTGTACTCTATCCCTTTCTGTTAATTACAATTATTTATCTGTCAAAGCGTCTATGCCAGGGAGAACCTTGCCTTCAAGGAATTCCATTGATGCGCCGCCGCCTGTTGAAACATGGCTCATCTTGTCGCCAAGACCTGCCTGGTTTACAGCTGCAACGCTGTCGCCGCCGCCGATGATAGTTGTAGCATCAAGTTCAGCGAGCATAGATGCGATCTCGTTTGTGCCCTTTGCAAAGTTAGGCATTTCGAATACGCCCATAGGTCCGTTCCATACAACAGTCTTAGCGTCTGCCAAAGCTTCCTTGAACATAGCTATTGTCTTAGGACCGATATCAAGACCCATCCAGCCTTCAGGGATATCACCTTCAACAACTTCTGACGGAGCATCGTTATCAAACTTCTGAGCGATAACAGTGTCTATAGGAAGAAGGATCTTATCTCCCGCATTGTCAAGCATCTTCTTTGCATAGTCGATAAAGTCAGGCTCAAGAAGTGATGTGCCTGTTGTCTTGCCCTGTGCAGCGAAGAATGTGTAAGCCATACCGCCGCCGATGATGAGCTTGTCTACCTTCTTAAGAAGATTTTCTATAACTGAGATCTTCGATGATACCTTTGAACCGCCGAGGATAGCTACAAGCGGTCTTTCAGGAGCGTTTACAGCATTGCCGAGGAACTTGATCTCTTTTTCGATAAGATATCCAGCAACTGCAGGCTGTACCAAAGCGCTTACACCTACATTTGAGCAGTGTGCTCTATGAGCTGTACCAAACGCGTCATTTACAAACAAGTCACAAAGTGAAGCAAGCTCTTTTGAAAATTCTTCAACATTCTTTGTTTCTTCTGCTCTGTAACGTGTGTTTTCAAGAAGAACAACGTCGCCTTCTTTCATTTCTGCAACAGCCTTCTTAGCGTTTTCGCCGACTACATTGTCATCTGCCGCGAACACAACTTCCTTACCAAGCTTTTCTGAAAGTCTCTTAGCTACAGGAGCAAGTGACAATTCAGGAACAGGATTGCCCTTAGGCTTACCCATGTGTGAGCAAAGGATAACCTTAGCGCCGTTTTCTATCAAATAATTTATTGTTGGCAAAGCACCAACGATTCTGTTTTCATCTGTAATTTCCTGCTTGTCGTTAAGAGGCACATTGAAATCACATCTTACAAGGACTCTCTTACCCTTAACTTCTACATCTTCTACAGTTAACTTGTTGTACATAGTCGTTAATCTCCTTTTTTCTGCCGTAATTACGGCATATTTTTATGTATATATTGTATACCAAAATCAACGATTTTTCAAGTACTAATATTAATTTTTTCTACTTTTCTATAAAATAAACAAATTTGACAGAAAAATAACGGTTTCACTTGTAAATTGCTAAATATTTATTATAATCCCAACAATCTAACAGCCGCAAGCGCCGCCCCGATCCCTGCAATATCGCCTATTATAGCGCATGGCACAGCGCGTTTTACTGATCTTGCGCGCGTTCTCGCGAAGTAAACAGCAATACAATAGAATGTGGTTTCCGTACTTCCGCATATGACTGAGGCAAGCCTGCCTATCATGGAATCAGCTCCGTAATCGTTTAAGATTTCGGAAAGCACACCTATCGCTCCGCTCCCCGATATAGGCCGTATCATTACAAGCGGCATGACCTCCGGCGGCAGACCTATTTTTTCAGTTACAGGCGAAAGGAATGATATAAAAGCGTCCATGGCTCCTGAAGCTCTTAACATAGACGCCGCCGTCAGCACCGCGACAAGCGGAGGAAATATATCCTTTATGAGCGTCAATCCGCTGCCGGCTCCGTCTATAAAATCGGAATACACCGCTTTTTTCCTTGACAGCGCGAATATTATTATAAGCATTATTATAGACGGCGTTATATATATCATCACACACCTCCGCGCGCTCTGCGCCCCGAAAGAAAACACATCACCTTTACAGCTGCCACACCTACCACTACAGACACAGCCGAGGCGAACCATATAGGCAGAATTATCGATGCCGGATCACTCGTTCCCGCCGCGCCTCTCAGCGCTATTATAGTAGACGGGATAAGCTGAAAACACGTTGTGTTAAGAACGACGAGCATACACATATCATCGGACGGTCTTGACGGCGTTTTATTCTCCCTGTCAAGCTCCTCCGACGCAAGCATTCCCATAGGCGTCGACGCGTTCCCCATGCCCAGAAGATCAGCCGTTAAATTCATTGAAATATAATATCTCGCTTTTTCACCGGCTGACGGAAAAAGCCTTTTTACAACAGGTGATATAAGGCGGCATAAAAGATCAGCTATGCCGGAGTTTTCCGCGATCTTCATTATACCGGTCCAGAAACACATCGCTCCGGCAAATGATATAAGTGTGCTTACCGCCGTTTGTGTCCCTCCTATCATAGCATTTACAGTTTCGTCCATTCTTCCTGTTATCCCCGCTGATATAAACGATATTATTATCATCGCGCTCCATATATATGTCATTTTATCAGACTACCTCCCTGTATCCCTTTTATTTATCAGTATGTTAAGAACACTTGAAATATTACGCGATTTATTGTATAATTACCATATCAACAAGAAAGGAATATATCATAATGGATCTTCCTAACGAATTTTGCGAAAGAATGAAACTTCTTGTGGGCGATGAATATGATGAATTCATCAAATCATACGATACAAAGATAAATCAAGGAATACGAATAAACACTTCAAAATGTGCAGACAAGGAAAAAGTCCTCTCCGCTCTGCCAGTTCTCGGACAGGTGGAATGGTGCAAAGACGGATATTACGCCGACAAATCAAAGCTCAGCGGAAATCATCCGTATCACGCCGCGGGCGTTTTCTATTTTCAGGAGCCATCGGCTATGACAGTGGCAGAAGGACTGCCGCTGAGCGATGATCCTCACATACTTGATCTGTGCGCCGCGCCAGGCGGAAAGACAACACACATCGCCGCGCGTATGAACGGCAGAGGCGTTCTCATATCAAACGAGATAATAACGAAACGCGCAAAAATATTATCTGAAAACGTCGAAAGAATGGGACTTTCAAGCACGCTTGTAACAAATGAATCGCCGTCGCGTCTTGCCGAAAAATTCCCGTCATATTTTGACGGCATAATAGTTGACGCGCCGTGTTCAGGCGAGGGAATGTTCCGCAAAGAACCGCAGGCTGTAGATGAATGGAGCATTGAACACACCTTATCATGCGCCGTGCGCCAGAAAAATATCCTTGATGACGCGTATAAAATGCTGAAACAGGGCGGATATATAATGTATTCGACCTGTACTTTCTCATTTGACGAAAACGAGAAAGTGGCGCAGTATATGGCAGAAAAATACAATATGGAAATATGCGAAATACCATGCCTTTCGATGCTCTCCGGCGGCATAGGCGATTTTGCGAATATAGAAAAATGCAGACGCGTTTTCCCTCATAAAAATATGGGTGAGGGACATTTTGCGGTTTTGCTCAAAAAAACAGAAAACACTGAAAATAATAAAGCGTTCTCAAAAAAGAAATTGAAAAAAAGCGCAAAGCCGGACACGAGTTTAAACGACGCGATAAAGCTGTACCGTGATTTTGAAAAAAATGCGCTTAACACAGAGCTCGACGGAAAATTTGTCCTGTTTGGCGACACGCTCTATCTCATGCCTGAGGAGATAGATATAGAAAAGCTCAGGGTGATACGCTGCGGTCTGCAATTAGGGACGATAAAAAAGAACCGCTTTGAGCCGGCTCATGCGCTATCTCACGCGCTGTCTAAGGAGTGCTTTAAAAATTCTGTTTCATTTGATATAAATTCTGACGAGATCAAAAAATATATGCACGGCGATATAATCAGCGGCACTGCAAATGGCTGGTGCGCTGTATGCGCCGATGATTACGTTATCGGCTGGGGGAAAGCGTCAGGGGGACAGATAAAAAATCATTATCCAAAAGGACTGCGCACAGTATAATCGATCATACATCAGCATATAACTATACTGAGGTGAATGTATGTGGAATAAAATCAAGCCGTACGTTATTTCCATTTTAGCAGCTCTCGGAATAGGCGCTCTCTCGGCATTCTTCACGCGGAACAATATGAATATCTTTGATAATATCATAAAACCGCCTTTGACTCCGCCGATGTGGCTTTTCCCTGTAGTCTGGGGAATATTATTTATTCTTATGGGTATAAGCGCCGCGATCGTATTTGTAAAATGCGGCGATAACAAGGAGCTGTGCCGCGACGCGCTGTTCTTTTACGGTCTTCAGCTTATAGTAAATTTCTTCTGGAGCCTTATATTTTTCAATATGCAGTCATTTCTGTTCGCATTCATATGGCTGCTTCTGCTGCTCGCGCTGATCATTATAATGATATTAAAGTTCTATAAGATCAGTCCATTGGCAGCATATCTGCAAATACCGTACGCGCTTTGGGTATCATTTGCGGGATATCTCAATCTCGCAATATATCTTCTCAACCGCTGAAATAGCAATTAAAAAGCATCGAGGCTTATGAAATAATTTTCATCAGCCTCGATGCTTTATAGCACAGCTTTTTTACTTCAATTTTCAATTATACGCAGACCTACTATATTTTTGATCAGCACACCTGCCCATGATGTAATGAGCTTGTCATATTCTTTAGTCGTTACCATGCCGCCTATGCTCATGACATCGTATATGACAGACGCCTCCTGCATTCTGCACGGTATAGGCGAAAATCCATTTTTTTCATAAAATTTACGGCGTTTTTTACGCTGCTCATAATTCGGCGCGCTTTTATCATCATCTTCAAGCGCGAGAAAAAGATTTTTATTTCTATATCGCTCTTTGAGCTCCGATAATATCATACTGCCGTATCCCTTAGCGCGCAGCTTATCATTTACGGCAAGATAAAACAGATATGCAAGACTTTCATTGCTTATTATATACGCAAATCCCACAAACAGATCATCATCAAATG
>CALXSW010000056.1 GCA_944391255.1 uncultured Clostridia bacterium
GATATTAAGGGAGGCTGCTCAAAACGAAATGCTCATGGAGGAGAGTGTAGGCGAGGATTTTTTTGAGGAAGAAGCCGTTCCGGTGCAGAATAATGAAGAGATAAAAATAATGTCTGCCGAAGAGATAGAGCAAACAATGATAAAAGATGCCATGGAGTCAAGAGAAGTCATAGAAGGTATGATTCATGGAGAAAAGAATAATGACGTTCTTGACGGTGGAGAGATGACACAAGGAAATGGCAGAAAGGTCGAGAGAATTGACTATTCGGCTTTGTCGGATGAGGAAATTATGCTTGACGCTGTAAAGCATAATGATAATTATATGGATGATTATGACAGTGACTCATTGTGGAATAAAGAAATATATAACAGAAAGTTGGATTTGGAGAAAGATGATGCAGAGCGCATATTCTCAAATGATGATACCGAGGAAAGTTTATGGAATCCTGAGGCAATAAAAGGCAGAAGTAGATTAAAAAAATCAGAGCTTTATGAAGAGGCTGGAATGATGAACATGGCATCGGACAATGATAACTATGACAGTGATTCGCTATGGAATACGGAGATCTATTCAGGAGGAAGAGCGCTTGATCCTACAGCTGAGGAAGATGAGATTGAGATGAATGATACAGCTGAGAGCCTTTGGAATATTAATGCTTTTTCGGGACGCGACAGATTGAATAAATCACAGCTATACAATGAGGCAGCAGGAATGGACAGAGTAGAAGGTGAGAGTTACTATGACAGTGACTCGCTCTGGTCAGATGAATTTTATAAGAAAAATAAATCGCGGATATCATCGGAAGATGACGAGATTTCAGAAGATGAAGCGATAAATAACACATATGACAGTGATCCACTGTGGAATATTGATCCTGCAAGGTTGGGATCAGATGATGAAGAGGAATAAGTTTGAAAAAAGATAGGCGGCGCATCTTGCACGGTATTCGCAAGCTCGCATACACAAGTATAGTCTTGCTTGCTCAACCGCACAATATGTGCTCACCGCCAAGTGAGGCGGACACCGCAGGTGGCTTTTGCGCAGCAAAAGTGATGAAAAGCCTTTCTTTTCTCAAACGGTTTTGAGAAAGGGTTCATGGTCATAAGTTTGAAAAAAACGCCCATTTCGCGTGGGAGCACTCGCTCGCTTACACAAAGTACCAAAGTACGGTTGTGTTCACGCTTTCGCTCGATCTGAACGGTTTTGGTTCAAACTGGATTTTGAGAAAGAAATTAATGGTCATAAAAATGAAGAGGCGTGGTAAAACATAAGTTTTGCCACGCCCTTTTAAATTGGAAAATAGTTTTTTATCCAACGATCATTGGACCGATATTAGTAACATCACCGGCGCCCATGGTTATTATTATATCGCCGCTTTCGGCAGTGTTTTTATAATATTCCGCAATTTCTGAAAAATTATCTATATACCTAACATTTACGCCTCGTTTTTCGGCGATCTCTGCTGCAAGCTTATCAGGATCTGTTACGCCGTCATATACTTCACGAGCAGCGTATATATGTGTTATTATAAGCTCATCGGCATCATCAAACGCTTCAACAAACTCGTTCCAGAGCGTTCTTGTTCTTGAGTATGTGTGCGGCTGGAATACGCAGCGTATGCGGTTATGTTCAAACGCGCCTGCCGCTTTAAGAGTGGCTTTTATCTCCGTAGGATGATGAGCGTAATCGTCGATAACTACAGCTCCGTTTATCATGCCTTTTTTCTCAAATCTCCTATGCGTGCCTGTAAAGGTTTCAATTCCCTTTGCAGCTGTTTTTGTGTCAACACCGAGCAGTTCGCATACGGCAATAGACGCAAGCGTGTTCAATATGTTATGCTCACCGGGAACTTTGAGAGAAACTGAACAGATCATGTTTCCTGATTTATAAACGTCAAATGTAGGATATCCGGCATGATACGAGATGTTCTGAGCATAGTAATCGTTGTCGCTGCTCATTCCATATGTTATGATATTGAGATCCGAGCCGTTTAGAGCGATCTTTATATTTTCGTCCTCGCCGTAAGCGACCACATGACCGACACCGCGCGTAAGCTCCGCAAATTTTCTGAAACTGTCGCGAATCATTTCTATGCCAGTAAAGAAATCAAGATGATCTTCTTCAATGTTTGTTATGAGCGCTATAGTTGGATAGAACTTAAGAAAGCTGTTAGTGTACTCACATGCTTCTGTCACAAACAGGTCAGAGCTGCCGCATCTTATATTTCCGCTTATGAGGTCGAGAACTCCTCCGACTGATATAGTAGGATCAGTATCAGCATATATAAGCGCGTGCGCAAGCATAGAAGTGGTTGTCGTCTTACCGTGAGTTCCGGCAACGCCTACAGCGTGACGATAATGTTTCATTATAGCGCCTAAAAATTCCGCTCTGTCTATAAGTCGTATACCTTGCTTTGCGGCTTCAGCCATTTCTGGATTATCAGCCTTTACGGCAGCTGTGTGTACAACGAGATCAGCACCCGAAATATTTTTGCCGTCATGACCCTCGTAGATCACAGCGCCTTCTTTTTCAAGTTTGTCAGTTATTTCTGTTTTTTCTCTGTCGCTGCCTGTAACTTTATAGCCGTGACTTATAGCTATATGAGCAAGGCCGCTCATGCTTATACCGCCTATTCCGATAAAATGTATATGTGCATTTTCTTTTAATTCTTCTATTGTAAAAGTGTTCATACAAATATCCTTTCAATACCATATTATACCATAAAAACTATCATATATATTATATACCTTTTTAATATAAAATTAAACCATTTTTTTGTAATTTTATAAATTTTACTAAAAAAAAGTTGGTGCTAAAGTTAAAATTAAAATAAATGCACAAAGGTCTTGACAAAAGCCGGAAAATGCGTTAAAATATATGCAAGATACATGCTTAGTCACTCGAAAAAAATATTAAAAGCATGAAAAATTACAAGACATACTATTTGACATCACCGGAAAGACTACATTGAGAATAAAGGTAACCTTGTAAGAGGAAGGTGGTGAAAAAGTTTGGAGATTACGGACATTAGGGTTAAAAAAATATTAACTGACAGTTCTGCTGAAAACAAGATGAAAGCAGTAGTATCTGTAACCTTTGACGACTCCTTTGTAGTACATGACATTAAAATAATTGAAGGGCAGGATAAGCTGTTTACAGCTATGCCGAGCAGAAAGACTCAGGACGGAGAGTTTAAAGATATTGCTCATCCTATAAATCGTGAAATGCGCGTTAAGATTGAAGAAGCAGTTATCGCTGAATATAAAAAAGTTCTTGCTGAAGGCAATTGATACAGAGCGAAACAGAACAGACTTCTTTTATAGCGACGCATTACGGTCCTTATAAATTTGGTTTTAACAGAAGTCATCGTTTTATTGCGATGACTTTTTTCTTTTTTATGCATTTTTTATATTGGGCGGCTATTGAAATTAGTAATCATTTGTGATATAATATTAATATCTAATGTTGTGCGCGCCGATACCGGTTTTCGGACTGTATGACGTAAACATATCGGATTGGACGCGGAAATCAACAGAAATTAACGGAGGTATTTTAATGAAAATTACAACAGCAGATTTTCAGAATATGAAAAATCGCGGCGAAAAGATCACGATGGTGACATCATACGATTACTCGACCGCTAAGCTGGCTGACAATTCAGGTGTTGACTCAATTCTCGTGGGAGACTCTCTCGGAATGGTAATGCTTGGATATGATGACACGATTTCTGTCACTATGGAAGACATGATCAGTCACAGCGCGGCTGTGGCACGCGGCGCGAAAAACGCGCTCGTTATATGTGATATGCCGTTCATGTCATATCAGACATCGGTCTATGACGCCGTGTCAAACGCCGGACGTCTTATGAAAGAGGGAAGATGCGGAGCGGTAAAGCTTGAAGGCGGAGTTGAGTTTAAAGAGCATGTAAGCGCGATAGTAAAAGCGTCGATACCGGTATGCGGACATATCGGAATGACTCCGCAGAGCGTAAATGCTTTTGGCGGATTCAAGGTGCAGGGCAAATCCGTAGAGGCGGCAAGAAAGATAATAGCTGACGCAAAGGCGTTAGAGGATGCCGGAGCGTTTGCGATAGTAGCAGAGTGTGTTCCGCCGAATGTAGCGGAATATCTTTCAAAGTCGGTAAAGATACCTGTTATAGGCATAGGCGCGGGAGCAGGCTGTGATGGACAAGTTCTTGTTTATCAGGATATGCTTGGAATGTACAGCGACTTTAAGCCTAAGTTTGTAAAGCGGTTTGCAAACGTGGGAGAAGTCATGGAGACCGGATTTAAAAGCTATATAAAAGAGGTAAAGGATGGAACGTTCCCTAATGAACAATATAGCTTTAAAGGTGTTGACGAAGAGATCATGGAGCAGATAAAAAAGTGAGGAGATAAAAATGATACCTGTAGTTAAAACGATAGATGAAGTAAGAAAATATGTGAATGAGTGGCGCAGAGCAGGGAAAACGGTCGGTCTTGTCCCTACCATGGGATATCTTCACGAGGGACACAGATCACTTATTGTCCGAGCTGTTGCGGAAAATGATTGTGTGGTAGTTTCTGATTTTGTGAATCCTACGCAGTTTGGACCAAATGAGGATTTTGAGAGCTATCCAAGAGATATAAACGCGGACGCATCTCTATGTGAAGGCGCAGGAGCGAGTATAATATTTAATCCGGAGCCTGAAGAGATGTATGACAATGCGCTTACAACGGTGTCGGTAGCTGAAATAACATCAGGACTATGCGGCAAAACGCGTCCAACTCATTTTGCGGGCGTATGTACTGTTGTTTCAAAGCTTTTTAATATAGTTAAGCCTGACAGGGCGTATTTCGGACAAAAGGACGCTCAGCAGCTGTGCGTTATAAGAAAAATGGTAAAGGATCTGAACTTTGATATAGAGATCGTAGGCTGTCCTATAGTTAGAGAGGAAGACGGATTGGCTAAAAGTTCACGAAACACATATTTAAGCGAGGAAGAAAGACAGGCGGCACTGTGCCTTTCAAGATCACTTAAAAAGGGCAGAAAGATGATAGAGGATGGAGAGCACTCGACAGAAAAAGTGATCGCGGCTATAAGAGCGGAGATAGAGAGCGAAAAACTGGCAAAGATAGATTATGTTGAGATAGTAGCTCTTGACACTTTGAAGCCGGTATCGGAAATAAACGTACCTGTTCTGGCGGCGATAGCTGTTTATATAGGAAAAACAAGATTGATCGATAACTTTATAATTGAGTAAGGAGAGTAACTCACATGACAATAACAATGCTTAAAGGCAAGATCCACCGCGCTACAGTAGTTCAGGCGGAGATAGATTACGTTGGAAGCATAACAGTAGATCCCGTTCTTATGGAAGCTGCGGGAATATTTGAATACGAAAAGGTCGCAGTAGTGGACGTGACAAACGGCGCAAGACTTGAAACATACACAATAGAGGGCGAGAGAGGCTCTGGTATGATATGTCTGAACGGAGCGGCGGCTAAGCTTATCCATAAGGGTGACAAGGTCATACTTATGGCATATGCGGAAATGAGTCCGGAGGAGGCTAAAACGCATAAGCCTAAGGTCGTATTCGTCGATGAAAATAATAGAATAACAAAGACATCAAATTATGAAAAGCATGGCGTTATAGCCTAAATACAGGTTTTTGAGCTGAGCAGACAAAAGTTTAATTATAAAGGAGAATTCAAAATAAAATGAAACAGGTTCCAATCACATTATTGACAGGTTATCTCGGTGCTGGAAAAACAACGCTGATGAATCATATACTTTCAAATCAGGAGGGATACAGAGTAGCCGTTATCGTAAACGATATAGGCGAGGTAAATATAGACTCTGATCTCATTGCAAGAGGCGGAATAGTTCAGGAAGAGGATTCAAGCCTTGTACCGCTGCAGAACGGCTGTATATGCTGTTCACTCAAGATGGATCTTATAAAGCAGATAGCGGAGCTGGCGCAGTCGGGAAAATTCGACTATATATTGATAGAGGCGAGCGGAATATGCGAGCCTATGCCTATAGTACAGTCTATAGCGTTGCTTGACGGTTCAATGCCTGATTCAGATGTACCAGCGCTTGTAAGGCTTGACGGTGTAGTAAGCGTTGTAGACGCGCTCAGACTTGTTGATGAGTTTGGCAGTGGACACAAGCTTATCGAGGATACAGATGAAACAGATATAGAAAATCTTATAGTACAGCAGATAGAGTTCTGTTCTACTATAATAATTAATAAGGTGGATGAGGTTTCACCGGAGGATCTCGCTAAGGTAAAAGCTGTAGTTAGAGCTCTTCAGCCAAAGGCAAAGATAATAGAAACAAATTATGCGAAGGTAAATCTCAAGGATGTTTTTGATACAAAGCAGTTTGATTATGAGAAGACATTTACTTCAGCAGGATGGATAACAGAATTTGAAGAGTTTGATGAAAAGAGAAAGGCGGAGAATGAACATCACTGCCATCACCATGATGATGAAGAAGAACACCATTGCTGCCATCATCATGATGAGGAGGGCGAGGAACATCACTGCTACCATCATCATGATGAGGAGGGCGAGGAACATCACTGCTGCCACCATCATGATGAGGATGGTGAGGGTCATCACTGCCACCACCATGACGATGATCACGAATGTCATCATCATCACCACGGCGACGGCGAATGCTCATGCGGTCACCACCACGGTGAAGGTCACAATCATGGCGATGAATACGGTATAAACACATTCGTATATTACCGCAGAAAGCCGTTCAGCATGGCAAAGCTCAGAACATGGCTCAATGAGAGCTTCCCAATGAACGTGATAAGATGTAAAGGAATAATCTGGATAGACTGCGACAACGATATGTCATTTGTGCTTGAGCAGGCGGGAAAGCAGATCCAGCTCGGAGAAAACGGCAGATGGTTTGCGTCAGCTCCAGAAAAGCAGCTCAAGCAGTTTGTTGAAAATGATCCGTCTATCATGGACAACTGGGATGAAAAGGCGGGCGACAGAATGATCAAGCTCGTATTTATAGGCACAAAGCTGGACGAGGAAAAGATAAGCGCTGAGCTTGACGAGCTTCTTGTTGATTTCTAAATCAGATATCTGCAAGCTGTAAAGATAATGACAGCCAATCCGGCTATTATGATCACTGCCGGCATATACTTTCGTAGATCCGGCAGCAGATCATAGAAACTCTTTTTAGTGTATTCAGAAAGAGCATCGGCGCTGAGCGGTTCGCTGTTCATGTCGATACGCTTTATATAATAGCCAAGACTGTCATTTGCGATTATTGCGGAGCTGAATTCAAGCTGTGGCGATGCGTTGCCCTCGGTATACATGTTTGGAAATATGACATAATAAGTGTCATCGCTTATTTTATACACTTCAGATATGCCGATAACATCGGTGGCAAAATAAGTGTCAAATCCGCCGGAATAATAGTAAAGTCCATTGCTGAAATAGTAATAATATTTTGTGAGCATATCAGCCGGAGGTTTTTCGGGTGATAAGCGGAATACGTTATATAAAACAGAATCTACAAATTCGACATCGCAGTATTTTAGAAGGGTGTCGCTGCTGTTTTCAGAAACAGGCTGATAGCCAAGCACCTTGAAGTTGTTTTTAGTGTACAGAACGTATCTTGTGAGCTTGTGTATGTCATAATCATGACAGTCATAATTCATTATATCAGCGCTCGCGCGGAGCAAAAGCAGAATGGAGTCATTTTCATTCTGAGAAAGATATACGCGCTCATATGGATAATTTTTATAATACCCGGCATTTTCAGCAGATGCCGATCCGCAAAATATGATAAAGATAAATATAAAAAAGACAAAGCGTTTTATGATAATCACCCCTTAAATATTTTGTCCTGTTTTGACGATTTGAGCGGTGGAAATAAACAACAAAGGAGTTTAATATGCACAAGGATATTGAAAGGATCCTGTTTTCAAAGGAAGATATAGACGGGATAGTATCGGATATGGCTGAGCGTATAAATAATGATTTTGCAGGAAAGGAAATCATTGCTGTAGTCGTTTTGAAGGGAAGTATAATGTTCGGCGCGGATCTTGTGCGAAAACTGAGCGCAGATACCTCTATAGATTTTATACAAGCGTCAAGCTATGGTTTTGGTACAGATTCAACAGGTAATATCAAAATAAAGAAGGATCTGGATTTTGATATTGAGGGCAAGCATGTTCTCATCATTGAAGATATAATAGACAGCGGAAGAACACTGTCACTTTTAAAGAAAAATTTCAAGGAACGTAACGCTGCAAGCGTTAGTATCGCATCGCTTTTATCAAAGCCGTCAAGACGTGTCATAGATGTGGAGATTGAATATATAGGCGCGGAGATACCTGATGAGTTTGTGGTAGGATACGGTCTTGATTATGCGGAAAAATACAGAGGGCTGGAATATATAGGCATTTTGAAACGGGAGATCTATTCAAAATGAGAGTGCTTCTGGCGGCAGTAAATGCAAAATATATCCATACATCTTTGAGCGTCAGATCGCTAAAAGCGTATGCAAGTGATTATGATGTAGATTTTATAGAATTTACAATAAATGAAAATCCTGGCGAGGTTTTGAAACGAATATACCGCTATGGAGCGGATATGGTGGCATTTTCATGTTACATCTGGAATATCGGTTTTATTTTAAGGATAGCAAGTTCGCTAAAAAAAATAGCTCCGAATGTAAAAATAATATTTGGTGGTCCGGAGGTCTCGTTCGACAGTGAAATTTATATGAATAAATACAGATTTATAGATGCTGTTATACGCGGCGAGGGTGAGGAAACGCTATGCGGGCTTTTGGATAAGGGATTTCATATAGATGGTGTGACGTACCGTGATAAAGACGGAAATCTCATTAAAATGAAAGACAGAGGACCAATATGCGATCTGAACACGATACCATTTCCATATACTGAAAATGATATACATGAAAACAGGAACAAGCTCATATATTATGAGTCAAGCAGAGGTTGTCCTTTTCGTTGCAGTTACTGTCTTTCTTCGACAGT
>CALXSW010000057.1 GCA_944391255.1 uncultured Clostridia bacterium
TTTTATCTTGAAACGCCGAACGAGCTTGACGGATATGCAAAAGAGATAGAATTGTTGAGAAGTCTTTATAAAGAAATCTAATAAAAAGAGGAGTGCGCGGCACTCCTCATTTTGTTCAGCGTGCAAACCTGTCTGCACGATATCAAGCTATCAATATTATTCCGCTATATTTTCTGCGGATTCCGATACGCGTCCGTTGTATTCTACATTTTCAAGACGCTGTCTGTAAAAGCGTATATAAGCAAGGTTTGTATACGGTACCAGATAAAACATCAGAAGCAGCGGTATTATAGCGAATGAAAAAACTGTCATTATGATATAATAGCCGATGAAAGACAGCTGCAGGAAGAAAAATCTCATTCTATGGTCTATCATTATATCAGATGTCAGCTTGAATGCTTTTTTTGCGCTGATATCGGGATCGTCGGCTAATATCATAGGGATCATATAGTATTCATAGTGCTTTCTGACAAGCGGTATGCACATAGGTATAGTTATCAGTATGCAAGCCATTGTGACAGCCGGAAGATATGAGCAGTTTTCCGAAATATATGTGGAAATATTATTTATCATATCAGGTGACGGACTGAGCATAAGCTGTGAGCTGTATGAATACAGTGTGGATATTATATCTGTTTTGGCTGCGAGATATGATATTATACCCATGAGAATGAAAAACGGTATCGCCGCAAAAAGTCCCCAGCCGAGCAGATAGAGATTTTTTAAAAACATCACCTTGAACGTGTTTTTAAAGTTTGATGTGTAGCCTGATATTATATGGTTAAAGCTGAACGTCTTTTCGTTTTCCTGCTTTGGCTTGATATTCGAGAGAAAACGTATATATCCTACGTCGAGGATATTTGAAACGAGAAGAGCGAACGCAGCTTCTATAATAAGAGTCAGCCACGAAAGCAGAGGACCGGAAAAAATAAACGTGATATTTCTCTGCAGCAGAAACAATACATATATCGGCAGAGAGTATATAAACGTTCCGATCATAGCCGGCAGATTATTTCCGCGCAGTATATATCGCGCCTCTCCTTTATAGTAATATGAACTGAACATTGATATTCCTCCTCATTATACCGACCTTAAACGAATTTTAGGCCAATAAAATATAGTTATTGCAATTATAACACAAAAAAAAGGAAAAGTAAATAAAAAAAATACTTGTTAAATAATTTGATTTGTTATATAATAGTTACAGTTATATGGAAAAAATATTTGACAGAGTTTTATAAATACGAAAGGAATAAAGATATGTATGATATAATAATAATCGGCGGCGGAGCTGCCGGAATGAGCGCGGCAATATACGCTATGCGCGGCGGAATGAAAACACTTGTGCTTGAAAAGCTGTCGTGCGGCGGTCAGGCATCGAGAACGCATGAGGTTGACAATTATCCGGGCTTTTATGAAAATCCGACAGGACCGGAGCTTATGGACGCGTTTCTCGCGCACGCTAAAAAGTTCGGAGCGGAAATAAAGCCGGAGGCTGTAAGAGAGATAATAGATCCGGACGGCGATATAAAAACGGTAAAAACGAGAAAGGGCGAGTATAAAACAAGAGCGATAATCCTCGCCACAGGCGCAAATCCTAAAAAGCTCGGCGTGCCTGGCGAGGCGGAGCTTACAGGCTCGGGAGTCAGCTATTGCGCTACATGCGACGGAGCGTTTTTCAGCGGCAAGGACGTTGTGGTTATAGGCGGAGGAAACACGGCGATAGAGGACGCGCTGTATCTTTCGAGCTTCTGCGCGCATGTGTTTGTCATGAACCGTTCAAAGCGTTTTAGAGCGTCAAAGACACTTATGGATAAGGCGAGAGCAAAAGAGAATATAGTTATATATACTGATATGATCGCGGAAAGCTTTGAGGGTGAGTTCAAGCTTGATAGGATAATGGCGAAGAATGTGGAAACAGGCGAGCGCGGTTTTATAAACGCGTCAGGCGTTATTGTGGCTATAGGCATAGAGCCTGATAATAAGATAGCGAAAATGTGCGGTGTGGAGCTGTGCGAGAGAGGATTTGTAAAGACAGATATGTACCTTGCGTCAAGCGTAAAGGGCATATATGCTGCCGGTGACTGCCGTGTGTCACCTTTAAGACAGGTCGTAACAGCCGCCGCCGACGGAGCGATCGCCGCCACAAGCGCGATAAACTATTTGATGTAAGGGATATTATAAAGATGATATTGATAAAGAACGCGCATGTTATAACATGCGCCGGTGATGAATATGAAAACGGATGTATAGCATTTGATGATAAGATAAGGTATGTTGGCGTGAGCTACAGCGGACAGGCGGACGAGGTCATAGACGCGAAGGGCGCGTACGTTTTGCCGGGGCTTATAGACGCGCATTGTCATGTTGGTTTGTTCGGCGACTCTGTAGGCTTTGAGGGCGCTGACGGCAATGAGATGAGCGATCCTATCACTCCGCAGATGAGAGCGATAGACGGTATAAATCCGCAGGACAGAGCATTTTCTGAGGCGCGCCGCGCCGGAGTGACAGCTGTCGTGACGGGACCGGGCAGCTCTAACCCTATAGCCGGGCAGTTTGCGGCTGTAAAAACGGACGGTATATGCGTTGATGATATGATAATAAAAGCGCCGTGCGCGATGAAAATGGCGCTCGGCGAAAATCCTAAGACGGTATACAATGAAAAGGACGCCGCGCCTACAACGAGAATGGGAACTCTCTCAATGATCCGCGAGATGCTTTTCAAATCAAAGAGATATGATGAGGAATGGACGGAGTATTATGAGGATACAGAGGAGAATGACCGTCCGGAATTTGATATGAAGCTTGAGGCTATGCGGCCGGTGGTAAGAAAGGAGATACCTGTTAAGCTTCATGCCCATAGAGCTGACGATATATGCAGCGCTATAAGGATAGCAAAGGAATTTGATCTTGATATAACGATAGAGCATTGCTCTGACGGCGATGTCGTGGCGGATATACTTGAGCGCGAGGGGTATCCTGTAAATCTCGGCCCGACTCTTACAGACAGGAGCAAGCCGGAGCTAAAAAACCTCTCATTTAAAACGTATAAAAATCTTTCGGACAGAGGCATAGATGTTGCCATAATAACTGACCACCCGGAAATAACTATAGATAATCTTCCGCTGTGCGCCGCGTTTGCTGTTCGTCATGGAATGGACGAGATGAAGGCGCTTAGCGCTATAACGTATACGGCTGCGAAAAATTGCGGCATAGACGACAGAGTGGGCTCGCTTGAGGTGGGAAAGGACGCGGATATTGTCGTGCTTGACGGACTGCCGACAAGATTTGATTCAAAATGTCTTATGACATTCATAAACGGAAGAAGAGGGGATCGTACAAATGAATAAAGATCTTACAGTGGGAAATCCGCAAAGCGTGCTGTGGAAATTTTGTCTTCCGCTGTTTGCGAGCGTTATTTTTCAGCAGTTTTATAATATTGCCGACAGCTTTGTAGCCGGTAAATTTATAGGAGAGGAAGCGCTTGCGGCTGTAGGAAACAGCTACGAGATAACGCTTATATTTATAGCGTTCGCGTTCGGGTGCAACATAGGCTGTTCGGTCGTCGTTTCGCTGTTTTTCGGTGCTAAGAAATACGAGGATCTTAAGACTGCCGTGTATACTACATTTATAGCGAGCGGAGCGCTTTGCCTGCTGCTTATGGTTCTCAGTATCGTATTCTGCTCCGGTCTTTTGGGACTTATAAACACTCCGGAAAATGTGTTTGCCGATTCAAAGCTGTATCTTGATATTTATATATACGGACTGCCGTTCGTGTTTTTCTATAATATAGCGACAGGAATATTTTCAGCTCTCGGCGACTCAAAGACGCCGTTCTGGTTCCTTGCCATATCGTCATGCACAAATATATTTATGGATATATTGTTTGTCGCATCGTTTAAGATGGGTGTGGCAGGAGTCGCGTGCGCGACATCTAAATGTCAGGGCGTGAGCTGCGTTCTCGCGGTAGCGTTTGTGCTGAAAAGGCTGAAGCCTATTGAGTGCTCGGGAAAGGTCAAGGTGTTTTCGGGGCATATTCTTAAGCAGATAGCCTCAATAGCTGTGCCAAGCGTTCTGCAGCAAAGCTCTATATCGATAGGAAACATTGTTATACAGGGAGTAATAAACTCGTTCGGCTCAGGTGTCATGGCAGGCTACAGCGCGTCTGTAAAGCTCAATAACCTTGTGCTTACGTCATTTACTACGATAGGAAACGGCATATCTAACTATACCGCGCAAAATCTCGGCGCGCAGAAACAGGAGCGTGTCAGACAGGGATTTTCAGCCGGACTGAAAATGGTGTGGATAATGTGCGTGCCGTTTATAATAGCATATATGGTATTTGGCGGATACATAATAAAGATGTTTATGAACAGTCCAAGCGCCGATGCGATGTCCTCGGGAATGCTGTTTTTGAGGATAGTATCACCGTTCTATTTTGCGATATCGGCAAAGATGGTGGCAGACGGCATACTTCGCGGCAGCGGACTTATGAAGCGTTTTATGATATGCACATTCACCGATCTCATACTTAGAGTTGTTCTCGTTATAATACTTTCAGCGAGATTCGGCTCTATCGGAATATGGTCATCATGGCCTCTCGGCTGGTGCATGGGAACAGGATTGTCAATTTTCTTCTGCGTGAGAAGCTTTAGAAAGAATACAAGTCAATAACGTAAAAAGGCAGCGTTGAGCTGCCTTTATATTATTTTGTACCCTCTATGGTCTGATCAATTATATCTATCATCATCTGTTTTTCGAGCATACCCGATATATATCCGTAAACAAGTCCGTCCTTTGTTATCATGAACGTCGTAGGGAAGCTGCTTATCCCGTATTGATAGAACAACTCACCTGTTGTGTCCATTATCGTGGGATATGTGTAGCCGTTGTCGTTTATAAACTGTATGACCTCGTCTGTGGAAACATCCGAATTGTTCGGGTTCGATGATGTTTTGGGGTTCGCAACTCCGAGGATTATAACATCACCGGTATTTTGCCCGTATTCCTCATATAATGCCTGTATATCCGGCATTTCCTTTTGGCATGGTCCGCACCATGTCGCCCAGAAATTAAGGAATATTGTCTTTCCGGCGTAATCTGAAAGCGAGTGGTATTCACCGTTCTGATCGGGTAAATTGAAATCTATCGCCGCCGGCAGTTCGCGCTCCTCGGAGCTGTCAGGTGACGGAGCCGGTGTTTCTGATGATACCGTTTCATTCGGTGTCACGGTTGAATTAGAGGCGGGTGTTCTTAGAACGTTGAATATCATAAATAATCCTATAACTATAAGCAGCGCTCCGCCTATTTTTACAGTGTATTTTACGATGTTTTTATTTTTCTTTATAAATTCAAGAACCGTTGTCGTAAATAATCCGAGAAGTATAAAAGGTATGACGAATCCAAGCGTGTAAACGCCTATCAGGAATATCCCCTTATACATCGTATCGGCTGATGACGTCATAAGAAGAACGCTCGTAAGCGCCGGACCAACGCACGGCGTCCATGCAAACGAAAACACGAATCCGAAAACAAGCGCTGTGAGCGGTTTCAGACTGCCGTTCATATTGAAATTAAATCTGCGCTCCTTTGAAAATGCGGCGTTCAGCTTTATAACTCCGAGCTGGATCAAGCCGAACAGGATTATGAGTATTCCGCCTATGACCACTATTATATTTTTATATTCTGAAAAAAACTGTCCGATGGCTGTAAAGCCTAAGCCCAATAAAAAGAATGCGAAGCTTATTCCTATTATAAAGCATAGCGTGTTTAGCATCACGACACTTCTTTTATAGCATAGCTTTCCGTTTTCGTCTACCGTTTGAGTTCCGCCCGCGAGATATCCCATATAAAGCGGGATAAGCGGAAGAACGCACGGTGATAAAAAGCTGAGTATCCCCTGTATAAATACCGCCGCAAGCGATACATCAGCAGTAAGATCAAATCCCATAAAATGCCCTCCGTTTTATTTTATATTATACGGTTAGTGTACCATATAGACCGGTCAAAATCAAGAGTTTTTTTATGTAATAATCAAAGCCGATATTTACATAAGGCGAGTGTTATGATATAATATAATATGGAAGGGTATATTCAAACGGATGAGCGCTAAGACGTCTCCGGAATGTATGTTTTGAAAGGATTTTTATTTATGGATATATGTATTAAAAGAGACGGTCTCACGCTCCGCGGAGATATAATAAAGCCTGATACGGAAAAATGTCCTATCGCCGTTATATTTCACGGCTTTATGAGCAGCCGAGACGCTGATATGTTCTGCTGTATAGCTGATGAGCTGGTGAAAAACGGTATAGCCGCTGTCAAATTTGATTTTGACGGCCACGGAGAGAGTGACGGCGATTTTTCTGATATGAATGTTTACAGTGAGATACTTGACGCGGCAAAGATAATAGAATACGTTCGCGGACTTGATTTTGTCACCGATATCTATATAGTAGGCCATTCACAGGGCGCGGTCGTCGGTGGAATGATAGCGGGATATTACAGAGAGGCGGTCAAAAAGCTTGTAATGCTCGCGCCTGCCGCAACGCTTAAGGATGACGCGCAGAACGGCACATGCTTTGGTGTGGAATATGATATATACAATGTTCCCGATAAGCTCAGAATGACGAATGTGAACGGAGATAACTTTGATGTAGGCGGTCTGTATTTCAGGATAGCGAGAACGCTGCCTATATATGAAACAACGTCGATGTTTAAAGGCGAAACGCTTATAGTTCATGGAACGGCTGACGAGGCGGTTGGAGTTATAGGCTCTGAGAGATATGACGAATGTATGCCGAATGCAAGGCTTGAACTAATAGAAGGCGCAACGCATGGATTTGGAGATTTTGCTTTTGCGCGTGTGATAAAGATGACAATAGATTTTTTGAAATAAAAATAGATTTGGAGAATGACCTGAATGGTAAAGAAGAACGAGCGTTATATAGTAGAGATAAAGGACATATCATCTGACGGAAACGGAGTCGGAAGTATCGACGGATTTGCGGTGTTTGTGCCGATGACGGCTGTCGGAGATATAGTTGAAATAATAGCCGTAAAGGTGCTTTCGCATTACGCGGTAGGAAGGCTTATGAAAATAATAAAGCCGTCGCCGGACAGACAGGACGCGCCATGTCCGGTGTTCAGAAGATGCGGCGGTTGCCATTTGCAGCATATAAAATATGAGGCACAGCTCGCACTGAAGAAAAATTTTATTGAATCGGCATTTAGACGAATAGGCGGATTCAGCGATTTTGTATGTGATGAGATAATTGGCATGGACG
>CALXSW010000058.1 GCA_944391255.1 uncultured Clostridia bacterium
ATATAGTCTGTGCTGAAAACGGTGATCAATGTGATTGTTTGTTAAATGAAAACGCATTTGATCTTATCATGCTTGATGTAATGCTGCCCGATACGGAAGGCTTTACGCTTTGCCGCAAAATACGAGAAAACAGCGATGTTCCGATAATATTTATCACAGCCAGACACAGCGAGGCAGATATTCTTTTTGGATACAGTCTTGGCTGTGATGATTACATATCAAAGCCTTTTTCTCTCGCTCAGCTTTTTGCAAAGGTTCAAGCCCTTATAAAACGCTCAAAGGGAATTGTAAAAGAAAATTTTACTGAACTGGGCGATATCAGCCTTGACGCTTACAGGTGCAAGGTATATTCCGAAAAAAAAGAGGTATATCTCGCTCCAAAGGAATATGCAATACTCAAGCTTCTTATGGACAATCATGATAAAATAGTATCACGCGAAACGATTCTTATAAAAATATGGGGTTATGACTATTCAGGTAATGATCGCGCAGTTGATGACCATATACGAAAACTGCGCAAATCACTCGGTTTGGCAGGCAGGCAGATAAAAACAGTTTTTAAACGTGGATATAAAATAACAGAAAGGTGATATCAATGAAAGATGCTCAAATCTATAAAAGAATAATTGTTGTGATGATATCTGTGTATATAATAATCACATCTGTAATTTCCGCCGCAATGCTTATATCACGTAAAAATATAGCTGAAAACGGTGTTAGGCAGCGTATATCACAGGCGGATATTATGATTCAGCAAATAAGTCATTCCAATACATCACAAAACAACATAGAGAATATAAAACAAAATATAGATACCTCAACTCTTAACAGTATGCTTAGCTATTGCGGTATTGAAGCTGCTGTATTTGATGATAATTGCAATCTTATAGCTGCGACAAACAGAGAATGGTCAGCCTTACACGAAAATGCGGACGGCACATTTACTACAGTTTCTTTTTCACCAAATGAATATCTCAATAAACAGGATATAGAAAAAGCCGCTGAAAAATTCTCTTATTCATCATCATCTAACACTGCCGGTGACATCTCGTCATTTAGCTTGAAAGTGACCGGTAATATAACAGATGATAATAAAATTATACCGTTGTCTATATATACAGAAAAAAACATTATAAAAAAAAGCGGGCAGAGTTACGGACAAAATTTTATTTCTACATATGCAGAGCCTGACACAAGCTTTGCGGTAATCAATAACTCCACTCCCGATGACAATCCTGTTACAGAAACAATAGATAATATAGGCGTCACCGTACTTCCGTACAGCGGTTATTCAAAATTGCGATGCGGCGAGGAACAAACCGATATCAGAAAATTTGTATCGGACAGTGAAAGACTGAAAAAAATATTAAACGCGCGAAATGAAAAAAGCTCAGCAATGGACGCGCAGGATAAAAAATATAATTATACCTTATCTTCATATAAAAGCGATTCCGGAGATGGCTTTCATATAGCATACGCATATAAATATAATGTAATTACAGACAGCATACCGCTTCTGCTGTTTATATGGATATGTTCGCTATCTGTATTCTTAACAGCATCATTAATTCTTATCTCAGGTATACGCTCAAATATAAAACAGCGCAATGAGCTTGACAAGAAACGGCAATACCTTACAAACGCATTAGCGCATGATCTTAAATCACCTCTGTCGGTAATATCCGGCTGTACACAAAATATCAGTGAAAATGTAATGCCGGAAAAACACGATCAATATATACGCACAATAACTCAGCAAACAGATAAAATGAGCAATATAATATCAGAAATGCTGAATATGTCAAAAACAGATGAGGCAAAGCTTTCTATACGCAGATTTTCTCTTAAGGATTTATCCCTTAAAATATGGTCTGAATATGAAATCACAGCTCGAAATAATGATATAAATTTTATAATAGAGGGGGATTCATCAATAAACGCAGATAAAAATCTTATATCGAGTGTAATTGATAACTTTCTCACAAATGCACTGAAATTCACGAATAAGGGAGGCTGTATAAAAATAAATATAACTCCCGGACGCTTTGAAGTATATAACAGTGGAAGTTCAGTCCCTGATGACCTGATCGAAAAAATATGGGATGCCTATACAATGGCAGACAATTCAAGGAACTCAAAAAGTGGTACAGGTCTTGGATTATACATAGCCGCATCTGCTTTAAAAAAACATAATTTTCAATATGGCGCCAGCAATATAAATAATGGATTTTCAATATGGTTTGAGTTTTAATAATGCAAATTCATAAATACCTTCTTATGTCATTCTATTGTCATTTCATGCTTAATTCGTTGAATTTACTGCACAGATTTAATATAATATAAGCATAAAGAAAAGACACTGACGACAAGGAGGAAATGAGTATGAGGAAATTTTTATCGGCTATATTATCAGCGGCTGTGATCATGTCCGCTCAGGCTGCTGTAAACGCGCAGAACACCGAAAATTATGAATATATCCTGCCGCCGGAATTTCTGAGGATCGACATAATAGATACATATGACGGCGATGATCTTGCGATAGTATATGACAAAAGTGAAAAATGCGCCTTGTATAATATAAAAGGCGAAAAGCTTTCAGGTGACTATGACAATATAATGCTTATCAATGATTTTCAGTATGTATTCACCGCAACAAGAGATGGCATTACAGATATTCTCCACG
>CALXSW010000059.1 GCA_944391255.1 uncultured Clostridia bacterium
TATATGAGAGCTGCTTATGAAGAAGCTGAGCACGCTGCTAAGTTCGCTGAATTGTTGGGTGAGGTTGTTTCACCTTCAACAAAGAAGAACCTTGAAATGAGAGCAGAAGCTGAAGCAGGCGCTACAGCAGGTAAGCTCGAGATCGCTAAGAGAGCTAAGGAGCTTGGCTACGACGCTATCCATGACACAGTTCATGAAATGGCTAAGGACGAAGCAAGACATGGCAAGTCATTCGAGGGTATGCTCAAGAGATATTTTGGTTAATGCCAATATAAATATGTCAGATACAGGGGTTGAGATTTCTCAACCTCTGTTTTTATGCGGTTTTGAAGGTCCGTGAAACTCCGGAAATCTTAAATCTGGTATTTGATGACTTTAAGGGAAAAGCATATTGAATTATTGTTAAAATCATGATATAATAAACGCAAATAAGATATATGCTGTTTCGATGATGCGCATTAGTATGGAGCGTCGCAGCTTGATTGCGATAATAAGTGATACGTTTGAATTTGAAAAGGGGAAAAGTGATATGAACTTTGATAGAATACAGGAAAAAAAGCTTAAATACGAACAAAATAAACACAAGATAAGCGCTGTAACTTTATCCTCTTATGAAAAGGATTTTGAACTCACATTCACGCATAATTCAACCGCTATTGAGGGAAATGCGTTAACACTGGTAGAAACTAAGGTGGTTCTTGAAGACGGCATAGCGATCGGCGGTAAGGAGCTTCGTGAAATATATGAGATTATTAACCACAAAAAAGCGTATGGATATGTAAAAAAATGCATTGCTGAGAAAAAGCCGTTAGATGAAAATATTGTAAAGGATCTACATGCCATACTTACAGAAAATATAATAGTCGGCGGAATCTACAGAAAAGAAGAGGTGCGGATCAGCGGCGCGGGTTTTACGCCTCCTGCCGGAAATGAAATGTATACGCAGATAAAAAACTTTTATATGGATTTAAAAATCAAGGAAAACGAGTTAAATCCCATAGAGCTTGCCGCGTGGACTCACGCTGAATTTGTCAGAATCCACCCTTATATCGATGGCAACGGCAGAACGAGCAGACTTATCATGAATTATCAGCTTTTAATTCATGGATACTTGCCGGTTTCTGTGGCAAAGGAAAATCGGCTTGATTATTATAATGCGCTTGAACAATATGCTGTAAACGGAGATCTGTCACCTTTTGCCGATTTTGTTGCGGAATTGGAAGAACAGCAATTAGACGAATATATGAAGCTGTGTTGATGTTTAATGTTATGGAAGATTATGTTTCAAAATGAAGCAAGACATGGCAAGGGGTTTTAGGGGATGCTCAAGCGATATATAGATAATTTTAAGTAATTGAATAAAAGCGCGGTTCAAATATAGTACCGCGCTTTTTATATTAAATCAGTCAACGTATATGACGGAATCTTTTAGTATCTTTTCTATATTGGCAATATCTGTTGTGGCTCCTGTTATGTATGGATCTATCGCGAGCGCCTGATCTTTTGTCTGGATAGTCCAGACCTCAATAGGCAGAGCGTTGTCGATAGCTGTGCATATATCCGTATATGTAACATATCCGGCACAGGCGTCAAGAAATACATCGTTATCGCCTGTTTTTAATGACGCGGCATCGGCGGCATTTTCCGGTGTGATCTTGTTCACAAGCAGACCGAGACGGAGTGTTCTTTCGTAGTTTTTCAGTGTGTGCAGAAAATCAGATGAAAAGCTTATAAATGTTGTGTTGTTAAGCATTCCGTAACGGTTTACGATATTTACAATGCTTTGCAGCTGTTCAACTGTAAATACTTCTGTGTCTTTAAGCTCTATATATGGCATAAGTCCTATTTTTTTACATAATGACAGAAATTCCTCAAGAGTTGGGATAGTGGTGCCGGCGTATGAAGGGGATTTCCAAGATCCGAAATCGTATTGGCGCAGCTGATCGAGTGTCATATCAGAAACTTTTCCCGAGCCGTTTGATGTTCTGTCTATAGTGCTGTCATGTATTATGACTATTTTTCCGTCAGCGGTGTACGATATATCACATTCAACATAATTGAATCCGTTCAGCTTTGCGGCAAGAAAAGCCGGAAGCGTGTTTTCAGGCGCTGCGGAGCAGAAGCCTCTGTGGCTTATGGTTTTCAGATTGGGATTTCCGGCAAGCATAAATTTTGAAGGCATGCCCGATGTTATAAAAACACTCTGCCCGTCCCATTCAACCGATGCGCCGAGATTTTCTGAAACGGCGCGGACGGGAACATATGTTGTTCCGTTGTTGTTATAAGCCGGTGTATCTATAAGCTGCCCATCAACATAAACGTCAACCGTGGTGGCATGCGCCGACGCGGTGAACATAAGTATTGCGGAGAGAGCTGATATGATTCGTTTTGATTTCATTTACAAGCCTCCTAATCAATAGATCATAACGTTATTCTATACCAAAAAACCAATTATGTCAAGCCTTACTTGATTTTTTGGTGTCCATAGTGTATAATAGATATATTCCCTGCTGCAGAAGCTATTTGCAGTGATGAGGGTAAAAACTACGATATTTTATTGATCGCGAGGGCGGAATAATGTACGGATATAATATATTCCATGAGGATATTATTAATAATCTTATAGAAAATATACGCGACGGAAAATGCGCTAACGCGTATATATTTGAGGGTGAAAAGGGACTGGCTAAGCATGAGGCTGCCAGACTTTTCGCGCACGCGCTTGTATGTGATGATGAAAAACATGCGCCATGCTGCGAATGCAGATCATGCATTGAATCAAAGGCGGGAACAAATCCTGATATTATAACAGTGGGTAAGGAAAAGGACAAGACGACTATAGGCGTTGAGGGAATAAGAAATATGCTTACAGACGCTATGAACAAGCCGTTTTACGCGAGACGAAAGGTGTATATATTAGAAGACGGCGGAATTATAACGCCTCAGGCGCAGAATGCGTTTTTGAAAATGTTTGAGGAACCGCCGGAATATCTCGTTTTCATTATAGTCTGCGAGCATGAAGAACAGCTGCTTGAAACTATACGCTCAAGGGCTGTGCGAGTGAAATTTCAGCGTGTAAGCGATGATATAGTTAGAAATTATATAGAAAATAAGTATCCTGATGAAACAAGAGTTGATTTTCTTGTTAAATACTGCTCTGGAATACCATATGCGGCAGATGAGATAATAGCGCGTGAAGATTTTGAAACGATGCGCGAGGAGGTATTATCGCTTGTTCCGAAGCTGCTCTCAAAAAATAAAATACACGCTTTTGAGGCGGCGGAATATTTTGAAAAGAACAAGGATACAGCCGATGAGGCGTATGATATGATACTCATGTATCTAAGAGACGCGCTTGTAACTTCTATGGGCAGTCCTGAAAATGTGGTGAATTCTGATAAGCGCGATAAGATAAACATTCTCGCGTCAAGCTATACGCCGCAAAAGCTTATGAAAGCGGCGGACGAAATAGTTTTTGCAAAGAAGATGATAGAGCGCCACATAAAGGCGGCGGCTACAGCTCTTCATGCCGGACTTAAAATATGAAATAAAAAACAGACGCGTAATTAAACGGCGCGTCTGTTTTTTGCTGTTCGTGAGTATTTTAACTGTTTATATATTATGCATAGCGATATAGTGATACCGTAAACAAGCACGATCCTTATAGCGTATCTGTTAAGAAGTCCGTTCACACCGAATTTATCAAGCCATCTTGTGACCTCGGCAAGCGTCAGACAGTGTGTCAGATAGATCAGATAGCTTGCGCTGTCGAGTTTTTTTATTATACCGAGCGACGCGAGTTTGCTGTCGCTGTAGTATATACCTGCTCTCATCAGGAAAAGCAGCGCCGAGAATGTGTACATCATATGCGTTGTGTCAAGCCAGCTTTGCGGCCGGTCGTACTTAAAGAACAGCACTGATCCGATAAGATCAAAGAAAATAGACACAAGCAGAAGAAAGAATATAAATCCTGTGTTTTTCTTGAGTGTTTCTTTAAATCCGTCATAGTTAAGACCTATATAGCCGCCTAAGCACCACCAGAATAGATATGATGTAAATGTTCTGTCATAATACCTGAAAAAATAATCAGGTATCATCATATCTATAAGATTCGGGAGAAATTGCCCGAAAATTATAGATATAAATATTGATGCAGTAAGAATTATAACCGGACTGAATTTTCTAAAAAGCCATACCCATAAAGGCATCAGAAGATAAAATTGCAGCAACGCTATTACAAAGTAAAAATGTCCCGCAAGATCTCCGGAATATATATAATATATAAGCTCCCGAATGCTGAATGTCATCACGCCGGTAGAGCAGTAATATATATAATATATAACGACCCATAGGAGATATGGCAAAACTATGCTTAAAGCACGTTTTTTATAGAATCGTATCGCGCTGAATCCGTCTGTGCCTTTTAGAAAAAGCTTTATCCCCGAAAGCATGATAAATCCCGGAACTACTATCGCAAAAAGACGCCATGGCACGAATAGAACGAGCCATGTAGCGGGATTTACGTCGCGTATCGAAAGCGCCTCTGATGTGACATGTATGAACATTACCATAAGGCACATTAGAACGTTTAGAAGTGTTATTTCGTTTTTTTTCTTTTGCATGATGAATTATTTCCTCTTGCGTATCATCGCGCCCTCGCATACAGGCCCCGGAGCGTTCATAGTGACTATCATTTCAGCGTGGGGAGCTACTGTTATATGTTCGCCGCGCGAGTCAGTCATATCAGCGGCTGTCACCTTCATATATGGTTTCATAGGTTGTATGATCTCAAGCTCCTCACCCTCAAAAAATCTGTTTCGCTGTGTTATTGTCATTCTGTTGCTTGACGGATCGTAGCTTTTCACTATCCCGACAAGCTCATAGTCGCGTATATATGAGCTTGTGTCATATACCTGCGCGTCACTTCCCGGTCTGCCAAAGTAAAAACCAGTGGTGTACGGTCTGTGGCTGACCTTGCAAAGCTCTTCCATTTCCTCGGGATTAAACTTGTAGTTTTCGGGATCCGCGCAGTAGCGGTCTATTTCTCGTCTGTACGCGCCTACTACTGTTGCGACATAAAAGGCTGTCTTTACTCGTCCCTCGATTTTGAGGCTTGTTATACCGCTTTCTACAAGCTCCGGTATATGTTCTATAGTGCATAGATCCTTGGAGTTGAAAATAAAAGTTCCTCTTTCGTTTTCCTCTACATTGAAATATTCACCGGGACGTTTTTCTTCAACGAGTGAATAGTTCCAGCGGCATGGGTGAGCGCACGCTCCCTGATTTGAATCTCTGCCCGTCATATAATTTGAAAGCAGGCATCTGCCGGAATATGATATGCACATAGCGCCGTGTATAAATGCCTCAAGCTCGAGATCCTCGGGAATATGCTTTCTAAATTCAGCTATTTCCTTAAATGACATCTCGCGGCCGAGTACGACTCTTGCAGCGCCGAGCTTATGCCACATCAATGCGCTCTGATAATTGGTATTATTCGCCTGTGTGCTGATGTGTATCGGTATTTCCGGAGCGATCTCACGCATAATGCCGAAAAGGCCGAGATCGGCTATAAGCACTCCGTCAAAACCGAGCGGTCGTATTTCTGTTATATAATTTCTGAAATCATCAAGATCATCATTGTGCGGTATTATATTCGCTGTAAGGTATACTTTCTTGCCGCGCGCATGGGCATATTCTATACCCTCTTTCATATCCTCAAATGAAAAATTTTCAGCCGCGACACGCAGTGAAAATGATTCGCCGCCGATATATACGGCATCGGCGCCGTAGTCTATAGCTGTTTTAAGTTTTTCAAGGCTGCCGCCCGGAGCGAGCAGTTCAGGTTTCTTCATAGTAAAAATTCTCCTTTAAAATATATCAGCCTGACAGTTGCGGCGGCTGATGTAATTGGTGTTTTATACACTCGTTATTATATATCATGACGCGTATTTTGTCAATATAGAGCGAAATGAAAAGAGTACCTCAAAGATGAGATACTCCTTTTTTCATATCAAGTTTATGCCATATCCGAATACGTGTATTGAAATAGTTCCCGAAGGTTCATCGGCGGTGTATTCGCTGAAATTAACGGTCTGCGCCGAGCCGCTCCCGAAAGAAGATCTAAATGATGATGTAAAACTCCTTCCGAATGATATCTCAAATTCATATTCGTATGTATATCTGTATGATCCGCCGCTGCCTGAAAGATACGAGCCACTGCCTGAAAGGTATGATCCGCTTCCCGAAAGATACGAGCCGCTGCCTGAAAGGTATGATCCGCTCCCAAAAAGATACGAGCCGCTCCCGTATGAACCGCCGAATGTCACAGAAACAGGACTTTGAGATGCGATAGATGAAATAGCGTGATCCTCTCTGAAATACGGTTCAATATCAATAAAGCTCATATTTGCGTT
>CALXSW010000060.1 GCA_944391255.1 uncultured Clostridia bacterium
TCATCTTCAGTCGCGTATTCTGTGCCATTTAGGAAAATGTCGTGATGCTCCGGCACCTCAAATCCAAGACGCTCGATTGTAATTGTAGTGTCAGTCTGTGCCTTGAACATTACGTCAAGCTCGATATCAAAGCCGCGATCCGCGGCGATCCAGCTGTCGGAGCTGCTGTCGGTGCGGTTTAAAAATGACAAAAACATATTATATCTGTCAGGTGTCAGTCCCTCGTTATTCATAATATATTTCGCATACTGGTTTGAATCATCAGCGAGATCGGTCTTTCGTATCTTTTCATGATTGTTGCAGTAAATATATTTTCCATCCTGTTCCTGAGTGAATCTTATATCACATGGCTCGACTGCGTGCGCCGCTATAGGCAGAACCGCAAAAGTCAGTGATGACGCTAATAAAAATAATTTTAATTTCATAATATTACCTACTTATCTTTCTCTAAAAATAATATCATTACGCATTCAGAAACGTAATGATATTAATGTCCTTATACGATCATTATACACAGCGGAACTGTGATCAATGACAAAATTGTAGTGATAAAAATTGTTTTTGCAGCAAGGTCGGTGTCTCCGCCGAAATTAGTTGAGAACAGGACAGCACTGTTCGCGACAGGCATTGCCACAAGTATGTATGTAATCTGCAAGACGAACGTATTCTTTATAACAAGGCTCAACGGGAACCAGAGCAGTATTGGCATTATAAGTCTGCTTATAATCGTCCATGGATATATTTTTATATCTGTAAATATAGATTTTACATCCATTTTTGCAAGAGAGCATCCTATAACGAGCATTGCCGCCGGAGAAGTCATCGATCCAAGCATAGATACCGAGTCTGTTATAACAAGCGGCAGCTTTATGTCAACAAAATATACAATAAGAGCAAATACCGCTACAAGTACGCCCGGTGAAAGCAGATCCTTTGGATCAAACTTGTTTTCAGCAGAAAGATCCTTCGCCATCATCCATTTACCGAGAGTATATATCGACAGGTTGAATATAAGGTTATACATAGCCGCATAGAATAAACCGGTCGGTCCGCATATGGCGGATATGATAGGGAATCCCATGAATCCGCAGTTTGAGTAAACTGTCATGAATGTATATAGCCCCACATGATTTTTTTTAGCGCGTATAAGCTTTGCTATCAAAAAACCGAGTACCGGAAGAACAATGAACAAAAGCGCTATAAATACTATAATAGCGGATACAACATCATATGTTGACTGACGCTCAGTCAGCTCAAAAACTGATGCAAGTATTTGAGCGGGCAGCGTTACATCAAGAATAAGTTTTGTCATACGTTTGACAAAATTGTTATTGAGCATTCCTATTTTAAACAGTAAATATCCAAAAAACATAAGAATGCACAGCTCAATCATGCTGCGAATAATAATAGTGATATCCAGATCCAAAATCAAAACCTCTTTTCATTTTCCTTAGTTACATAATATATATTTTAGCATAATATAATTTTTTTTCAATAGCAAAAATGAACAAAGATCTTGCTTGTTTATGTTGTAAGGATTATGCAATCTATTATCAGCAAAATAACCGCATCATCATTTCAGGCGTGTCTGAAAATCGAAAAATCGCCGCAATTGTAATGCTCCATAGTGTTTTTATCGGGATCAGAGTAGAAAACTCCTTCGTCGCCGTCAATGACACCGTAAGAGCCGTTTTTAATATTTTGCACATCTATGTCGGAATTTATCATAGCCGGAAAACCGATAGATCTTGCGAGGATAGACGCGTGAGAATTAACGCTGCCGTTTTTCAAGACGAGTCCGAGGATTTTTGCACTGTCAAACATGACGATCTCGCTTGGGTGTATATCGTTCGCGACGATTATAGACGGCTTATCAGTCATAAGCTCACTTTTCTTTATTCCGAGAAGTATTCTTATAACGCGCTCGGATATATCTGTTATATCGTATGTTTTTGTTTCGATATATTCGTTTTGCGAGCTGGATATAAGCTGAGATAATATTTCGGCTGTCTGCGCCACAGCAGTTTCAGCGTTTATCATCTGGTCAGCGATAAAGTTATAAACAAGCTCCGTGAACCCGTCATCTTCGAGCATAGATATCTGTGTTGAAAAGATCCTCGCGTCTTTCTCGTTTATGCATGACACAGCTTTTTCGAAAAGCTTTCCAAGTTCCTCTTTGGCGATATCGCATGCTCTGTCAAATCGTTTCGATTCCGCAATAGAAGACTCTATATGATATCTGCGAACGGGGCAGGGAGTCCTTGAAAAAATATAGATCTTCCCTTTGGCAATTCCTCCGTTTATAGACTGTCCTCTGTATATTCTCATTTTACCCCCCTCTTTCCACATTTTTGCAGATGCTGGCTGACAGGATCGTTTTTATTGATCATATGAGCCGTGTTTTTTATAGCTCTATTATTCTGGCTTCTGTCACAGGATCCATTTTATCAAGTGATCCGAACCACATTACCGACACATGATCGGCATTCGTAATACTGCTAAATTCAATATCAAGCTTTTCTGACGCGTCAAGAAGCTTAATAGCGCATAGCTTTCCATCTGTGTCATAGAGTGCCGCCGCGACAGTGCCTGAAATATTCTCTCCTGATGAGAGATCGGCAGTAAAGCTGATCTTTCCGTCAAGATCAATTCTGCTTATATTTATCTTGCTGCCAAGAGCGGTTTCAGCTATGCTTCCGTTCATATAGCATAACTTGAGCGGTTTAAAGTCGATCGTAAAGTTTACGTCATCTCCGTCAGAATAATCCGAGTTTAAACCTTTGTAGAAGCTCACTCCTATAGGAGTTCTGTTTTTGAAATCGTCAGAAATTATTCTAAAACCGATAACAGCAACCGTTCCGTTATACATTACCGAATCAGCCGAATCCCAGCTCATATTCAATATGCCGCTGTTATTCACCGGTCCGCATGTAAACAGCGCTCCGATATCCTCATCATCTATCGATACGACAGAAAGCACTGACGGATCGTATTTTATTTCAATGTTCAGATCGGAAAATCCCTTGTTTTTGGACAGCACTACCGGAACATATACAACACTGCCTGATTTTCCGTAAGCGTCCGCGACTCTGACCATAGTCCGGTCAAATTCTGACGCGGGTTTGAAATACATTTCGAATCCGTATGAAACATAGTCATTTACAGCGTGTTCCGCCGCGCTTCCCTCCGTGCCGTAGACGGTCAAACGGGAAGTGGAAAGTCCGTAATAATCTATTTTATATACAGAGCATGGAATATACAGCTCCTTAAGCTCTGTTAAATAAAACGCTGAAAAAGCAATTTTTTCAACATGATCCGGAACAATAAAGGTATCTCCTTTTCTGCCTGACGGATATCTTATAAGCGTTGTCATATTTTTATTATAGAGGATACCGTCAAACGCTGCAAAATTATTATTTTCCGGACTTACCGATATGCTTTCAAGGCTTAAAGCCGAAAACGGATCGCCCTCTATAGATCGAACATTTTTCGGGATATCTATTTTTTTCAGCGCTGAACATGATGTAAACGCGTCATTTCTGACGGATACAAGGCTGTCGGGCAGGCTGACATCTTCCGCGGCTGTTCCGGCGAACGCGTTGCGGCCTATGCCTGTCACGCCTTCTTCAACGACAATTTTTGTTATCTCATCGTTATACTGCGACCATGGCGGCTCATAGTCGTAATCATACATATCGCCTGTGCCCGATATCGTAAGAACACCGTCTGTAAAATCCCATTCAAGCTCATTTCCGCACATATTGACAGGACGAACCTTTACAGTGCAGCTTGCGGTAAGACCATTTATAGTTTTTGCTGTTATTACAGCAGTGCCCTTTGAAACACCCTTTACAACACCTTTGCTGCTCACAGTAGCAACAGAAGTATCGCTGCTCGACCATTCGCACGCTTTTTCAGAGCCTACCGGTTTTACAGTCGGGGTGAGTGTGATAGATGAGCCGCTTATCACCTCGGAATACTCAGGCAGAGATACAGTTTCCGGCGGATCGCCCTGTATAACGAAATAGTATGTCAGCACACCTCTTCCGAGATCAAGACCGACGTCGCCTTGGTCATATTCAAATTCGACTGTTATAACTACTGTGTTTCCCTCTGATGACTGAGAAGCTATAACGTCGCATTCATCTTTTGCGTAGTTATCGCCAACTATGCGAAGCTTTGACGTATCTGAGCTGTACCAGTTAGCCGTTAAAAAATCACTGCTGTATATCGTTTTTCCTGTATCTATCGTGTAGCGGTCTCCGACATTTAAATATATTTTTGTTCTTTCGGGTGTCGGCGCGGCAGCGGCGTTAAGCGTTGACGCGAATATGATGGTGAGGATCACGAACATGCCCGAAAGAAAAATATAGGCGTTTCTTATTATTTTTTTTCTCATTTAAGCATCACCGTCCTTATTTGAGGATAAATAATGAAGCAGGTCAACAGTATCGCGGCTGTTCACTTTTCCGTCTCCGTTTACATCAGCAGAAACGAGCGTAAGTCCGGTATCGGTATGTCCGGCGAGATAACGCGAAATAAGTTCCGCGTCTTTTATATCGCAAATACCGTCTGAATTGAGATCGTATCTTTCCTCTGCCGGCTTAATAACATTAACAGCGCATACAGCTGACGCCTCTCCGTCCTCTGATCGGGCTGTAATGTCGGCGCTGCCCTCGGCAATACCTGTAACAATGCCGTTTTCGACCGAAACGATGTCAGGGCGTGATGATGACCAGACAATATTTCTGTATGTCGCATTTTCGGGCAAGACAGACGCTTGAAGAGTGAATTCATCTCCTCGTTCTATAGCTATCATGCTGTGGCTCAGCTGTACGCCTGTCGCTTTTATGGCCACAGATACGCGGCAGGATCTTGAGAAACCGCCGTCTTCTGATGTGACAGTTATATCCGTTTCGCCCACGGAGTGAGCCGTTACAGTTCCATCATCAGTAACAGACGCTATAGTATCGTCAGAAGATGACCAGCTGATATTCTTGTTCCACGCATTATCCGGAATGACATTTGATGTCAGTAACGCAGATTCTCCGGGTTCAAGATACAGCTCGTTTTCTGACAGCTCAATGTCAGTTACCGGTATCTTAATAAATTCACGCTCGTTTATATGACATGGAAATCCGTTATTCATATCCGGATCTATTTTCCATATATTTTCAAAATCCCATCCGCCATACGTTTCCGGAAGGCGCATCGCCGCATCGCTTTTTCCGATATCGCCGCCAAGCACGCAGCCAGTGATATCACCCGAATTATCGCCGCAGAAATCATCGACTTGATACGAGGATTCAAGCCAGTAGCAGTTTTCTATAATTCCCTTGTTGTCACCGGCAAAAACGCCATAGCAGTTCGTGCCTGAACCAAACGAACCTCTGTAAGCTACATAGGCGGTAGAATATGTATTTCGTATTATGCCGTTCTCGCCGTTTAAGCATGCGACGCTGCCCATATAAAATGCGCGGTTTGAACCCATAGTACCCGAAACATGAACATTTTCTATTGTACCGTCATTTGTGTATGTCAGAAGCACCGGAAAAGTTGTTTCATCTGTTATGTCAATAGAAAGATTTTTTACAGTTCCGCTGTTATTATAAATAAAACCGTTATCAGCGCTTTTTATAGTTATTTTATATCCATCTCCGTCAAGCGTACCGGAAAAGATAACGCCAGACCAGCTGTTTACATCTATGTTATTTATAAGCTTAAAGCTTGCATTATCAAAATCATCTATCATAAGAAGCTCGTCGGCAGTTGATATCAGGTAAGGATCTTCCTGACTTCCGCTGCCTGCGATCGCGCTTTCGTCAGCCGCTGTGCCAAATGTTGCCGAAAGAAAAGTTGCTGACGCAAAACAAGCCACAAGCGGAATAAATTTCTTATTCATATTATCACCTTTTTCATAGACAGCTTATATTGATTTTTGCTGTCTGCATATCATGTCGGTTAACAATAATCCACCAATATAATTATAGCATAAAAACATACTCTTTAAAATACAAAAATTATATTTTTATGTGTAAAAAACAGGCGATACGGTCAAAAATTATTATATATAGTATAACAAATATATAAAAATTGTTTATAACTGTTGACTAATCTGAAATTTCGATATATAATATAGAGTAGATATCAAAATTTAAACAAATGAAGGGAACAGTAAAATGGATCTTAAGGAAACAGCATTAAAGCAGCATGAGAAGTGGCAGGGAAAGATAGAGGTAATATCGAGAGCAAGCGTTACGAACGCGGAAGAGCTTTCTATAGCATATACTCCGGGCGTAGCACAGCCTTGTCTTGAAATTTCAAAAGATGTTGATTTATCATATAAGTATACAAGACGCGGAAATCTTGTCGCGGTAATAACAGACGGAACAGCAGTGCTTGGCCTTGGCGATATAGGACCTGAGGCAGGTATGCCGGTAATGGCAGGAACGTGCGCGCTGTTCAAGACATTTGGAGATGTTGACGCGTTTCCGCTTTGCGTTCGTTCAAAGAACGTCGATGATATAGTAAACACAGTAAAGCTTATAGCAGGCTCATTCGGCGGTATAAATCTTGAGGATATATCAGCTCCGAGATGTATTGAGATCGAGGAGAGACTCAAGAAGGAATGTGATATACCTGTATTCCATGACGACCAGCACGGAACAGCGGTAGTAGTTTTAGCGGCTATATTGAATTCACTAAAGATAGTTGGAAAGGATATAACAGAATGTAAAGCTGTTATAAACGGAGCCGGAGCGGCGGGAATAGCTATAGCGAAGCTTCTCCTTTCAAGAGGAATGAAGGATATCGTGCTTTGTAATTCAAAGGGTATTCTCTACAGAGGCTTTGACAAGATGAATCCGGAGCAGGTGAAGATAGCGGAGATAACAAATCCGGACAATATAAGCGGAACATTGGAAGACGCGGTAAAAGACAGAGATATATTTATCGGTGTATCAGCTGCCGGCGTGCTGAAGCCTGAAATGGTAAAGACGATGGCGAAGGACGCAATGGTATTCGCAATGGCAAACCCTGTGCCGGAAATAATGCCTGATGAGGCAAAGGCTGCAGGCGCGAGAATAGTCGGAACAGGAAGAAGCGATTTTGCTAATCAGATAAACAATGTTCTCGCATTCCCTGGAATATTCAGGGGCGCGCTTGATGTAAGAGCATCTGACATAAATGAGGAAATGAAGATCGCGGCGGCAGAGGCTATAGCGGGAGTTATAGGCGACGATGAGATAACAGAGGATTATGTTATTCCTGAGGCGTTTGACAAGAGAGTAGGACCGGCTGTAGCAAAGGCTGTAGCAGAGGCAGCAAAGAGATCAGGCGTCGCAAGAATATAAAATATAGGACAGGAGAGTATTTATATGAAGAAGATAATATCAGTATTATCATGTCTGGCGATGGTATGTTCAGCAACGGCTGCGATGGCTGCGCCTACTGTGGTATTTGACGGCGAAACGATGACATTTGATGTTGAGCCATATATATCAGAGGACAGAACAATGGTTCCTATGCGCGCCATTTTTGAAAAGGCAGGCGCTACTGTAATATGGGACGGTGACACTCAGACAGTTATAGCGGTCAAGGGTAACGATAACGCTACATGCGTTACATTGCAGATAGGCAATGTATCAGCTTTTGTAAACAGCAATCTTATAACTCTTGATAAGCCGGCAGAGATCGTAAACGACAGAACAATGGTTCCTTTGAGATTTGTAATGGAGTCTTTGGGCGCGGAAGTAACATGGGATGAGGCAACTCAGACTGTAAACATAAAAACAGCTGACGATACCCAGACAGAGCAGCCAGCAGACGCTGCTGACACATCTGATCAGACAACAGACGCTGCTGACGCAGCAGATAAGACATCGGACGATGCTGACACATCAGAGGGATCAGCACAGTAAATGAAAAATCTGACATCATATAAGCAGGGACGAAAAAACTCGTTCCTGTTTTTTTGTTTGCGCTTTGGCTGTTATGTGCATATCCAAGCCTTTTTTTACATATATTCTTATGAATATATAAACCGGGAGGTAAAAACATGGAATTAAAGACGAGCACAATAAGCTTATGTGAACAATACGCGAAAAATAAAACACAGGCGGTAGCCGATGGAGATGTGATCGTTCCGGACATAAAGCCGGATATTCTGAAGCTTTTGCAGGTGGACGCCGAAAGCTGCATAACGGATCATTTTATAGAAAACGGCAGGCTTAATATTTGCGGCAGAGTCGATTACAAGATTTTGTATGTTCCGGACAGGGCAAACGAAAAAATAAAAAGCATATCAGCGACTATGGAATTCAGGCAGCCCGTAGACGCGTGTTCTGCTCCGGCTGACGCTGTAAGTCTTGTGAGCGCGACTGTTGACAGAGTGGAGTTCAACGCTGTAAATTCAAGAAAACTGCGGCTCAGAGCAGTCATATCAATTGATTATGAGATATGCCGCATAGCGGAGCGTGAGCTATGCACAGGCGTGGAGGACGAAACAGCTGAAACGAAGAAAAAAGCAGTGACGATCGAAAGCGCGCGCAATATATCCGAGCATGAATTTTCCGTTAAGGAACTGCTTGAAGTACCATCAGGGCAAAGCTCTGTAAATGAATTGCTCAAGACCGACGTCAGGATATCCGACACCGAATATAAGACGGTATCGGGAAAGGTCATAGTAAAAGGAAATATCGCAGTCTGCATTTTATATACAGATAACGATTTTGAGATACGATACATAGATGCCGAGGTACCGTTTACAGAGGTGCTTGATGCGGCGGGCGTTGGTGAGGAAACGATATGCGATATAGATTATTCAATAGACGGCGTGATGTGTACGATAGAGCCGGACAGCGACGGAGATATGCGTCTTGCTGATGTGGTAGCCGATATAAGAGCGTCCATACGCGCGCATGAGAGCGAGGAGATAGAACTGCTTGAGGACTGTTATGTTCCGTACAGAGCCACATCGTGCGAGAGAGAGGAGCTGACGCTGAACGAAACGGCATCAGCGCCGAGCGGACAGTACACAATACGCGAGGTAATAGATTTCACAAGCAAGATGCCGGAGCTTTCATCGGTATATAATATAGTCGCATCTCCTGTTATAATAAAGACAGAGCTTCAAAGAGGAAAGCTTTTAGTAGAGGGAAGAGTTGAGGCATATGTGCTTTACCTCACGGATTCGCCGGAAAATCCGGTGTACAGCATAAAAAAAGATATAAAATTTTCGTATATGCTCGATTGTGAAACACAGACAGACGGACTTAGGGCGGAGGTAAAGCCGACAGTCAAGCATATAAGCTATAATTTAAGCTCAGGCGGCTCCATAGAGCTGCGGTGCATACTTATGATAGAGTCAAAGCTGTTAAAAGACAATATGGTATCAAACATAACGCGGATAGATTCAGAGGAGTGCGGGAAACGAAACGGAATAATAATATATTTTGCGGAGGAGGGCGATGATATATGGAGCGTATCAAAGCGCTACGGCGTTCCATGCTCCACAGTAATGAAATTTAACAGCACAGAAGACGGAAAGCTGACAAAAGGAACAAGACTTTTTATTCCGACAAAGCATATGTAAATAGAATTTATAGCAGTAATATTTAAAGGAGTCATTCAGAAATGGATGGCTCTTTTATGATGCGGATCTACCATAAAAATACACGGAATATGAAAAAATTAAAACGTTCATATCTTATTAAAAAACATACTAAAACAATTAAAATTTGGTATGTTTATATAAAATATGTTGACAATAATACACAAATAGTGTAAAATATAATAAAATGAGTGTACAGTGTGGTGTACACAAAAATTAATGAGAGGTGAGAGGATATGAGAAACTACACAAAAAGGCTTTTGTGCGCAGTTATGTCGATATCTATAGCGGGAGCGGGCAATTTAGTTCTGCCTCTTTCGGCATCAGCTGAAACAGAGCCTCTGGTACAGGGGGACACTGTACTACAAGAGTGGAAATTCGATTTTGGCGCTGCTGACAGCACAGCAGAAGATGGATTTACACTTGTAACGCCTGACAGAAATTATGTCACGGCAAGAGATTATGGTTTTCTTGGTATTGACGAGGAAAGCTATAAGCTCGGTGATCGTCTTGACGGTTTCGGAAACCAGCAGGGACAGGTCATAGAGCTTGAAGCGTCAGAGGGCGGTATCGGCTCGGTAGGCGAAGATGATTTCGGAAACAGCGGAGAAGAGTACTATCCTGTAAGATTCGCGCTGAAGGTAGAAGATGAAACATACTACAGAGTAAGAGCTACAGTTACAACGCTCGATCCTTCAGAGGATGCGGAGATATCACTTTACACAGAGAGAAAGCACCCTATATTTACAGACAAAAAGATATCAGCAGGTGAAACATACACGGCAGATTTCACTATTCGTGTAACGCCTATATATTATGAAAAGTCAGAACCAAAGGGTGTAATAGCCGATGAGATGGTAAATGTATTCGTGCTTGGTGAGAATTCAGCTCTTGCAAAGCTTGAGATACAGCAGGTTGAAACAGCGCCTACATTCTGGGTGCTTGGTGACTCGACTGTTACTGACGGAAACTGCAGCCTGCCATTTTTCAGATTGCAGAACTACACAGGCGTAGGCACAGGACTTACAAAGTATTTGCCGTCAACAGTCGCAATGGTAAACGAGGGTGAAGGCGGTCTTATTGCTGCCGATAACAGTCATTTCAATATGGTAAAGGATCGTATAAAAGCCGGCGACTATATGTACGTTGAATATGGTCACAACCATAAAGCTGATAGTGCTGCTCCTGGAGCCGATGGGTATAAAGGATGTCTGGATAAATATTATGATGCATGTCACAGTGTAGGCGCAGATCTTATAATAGTAAGCCCTATAGAGAGAATCAATACGTGGGACGGCTCACAGTATGCACACACGCTTAGAGATTTTGCTCAGGCAGGTGAAGCGTTCGTACAGGAAAAGTTAGATAATGGAGCTACGGATATTGCATATGTCGATC
>CALXSW010000061.1 GCA_944391255.1 uncultured Clostridia bacterium
AGGTTTGCGGGAAGCGATCCGCTCCGTGACGATGAAATGAGCAGATATCTTCCATACTGATAGATGAGAACTTCCAATTCTCTATTTGCGGCTGACTTGTATGATGAGATGAGTTCATCCGTTGGGATCGACGGCGTTTCCTGCCCCAAGTTAAGCTCGACTCTTCCAAACAAATTTTTGTAATCATCCTGATGCGTTTTTAATAAATCAGCATATGATTTTTCGCTTGCCGCATTTATTCTATCGGTAACAGCGCTGTGCGGATCGTCGCCCCTGTATGATGGATATTCATTAAATCATAGATCCTTTCTTTTGGTTGTTTTTTGATATTCGAATACCGGCCTCGCATTGTATACAAAAATATTGACAAATGTCATGTATTAATATATAATATTATACAATACAGATATTGCCTTTTCAAGCGATAATCTTGACTAAATATATGAAAATATTGATATGGAGGAAGTTTAGATGCTCAGATACAAGTGCGAATATTTGAAATGTGACTGGATCACACCTCTGTATAATCCTATATCTGATATGCTCCCATTTTCTGTTCATGATATGGGCGAATTTATCTGTAATAAAAATCATTATACAGAGGGGAGAGATCTGGCGCTTATTTACATTATATATACGGTTTCAGGCTGTGCTGACTTATCGTATCGGGACAGCAGATACAAGCTTGATCCGGGGAGCATGGTAATCATTAATTGCGATGATTATTATCATTATAAGAATAATTACGACACACCATGGCATTTTTTTAAAATAGCAATAAAGGGTTCAAGCCTAAATGTGTTCGATTTTTTAATAAACGGTCTACGTTTGAGAATTCTTGATATGTCACATGATATATTCATAAACCTGTTTAACAAGCTTAAAGTTAATTTAAATGAAAATCAACCATTATCAGTTGTAAACAATTCTTTGGAAATTATGGGATTTTTATCGGGATGCGCAGAAAATTTAAAATATGAAAAAAAAGAAAATGCTGTTGAAATAGTCATGAAGTATATGAACGAAAAATATAAACAAAGCATAGCGCTTGACGATATGGCTAAATCGGTGAATATTTCGAAATACCATTTGATACGGATGTTTAAAAGTCAATTAGGCATTACACCATACAGATACTTAACAAGACTCCGAATATCGAAAGCGCAGCAACTTTTGATATTGACGGATAAGCCTATATGCCAGATCGCCTATGAGGTGGGAATAAGTGATGAAAGCAGCTTTATAAAACAGTTTAAGGATACTGTGGGATGCACGCCTCATATATACAGAACAGAAAAGGCATTGGCAGAGTTTAACTGATCGTGTTCACGATACAAAGTCAGGATTTAAAACCTGTATTTATTAGGTCACGCAGAAAAATTTAGAGTATATGAAGTATGCTGTTACACAAAAATAGAGTGAAAAGTTTTGCAAATCAAATCAAAACTTTTCAATCTAAAAAACGTTTTTATATCAGATGATATCATCGTCCAAAAGAAAATCAATAATGCCGATATTTAATATGCCGGCGTCATTATACCAGCGTTTTCGTATATCATGACGGATGATAATTTTCGGAAATGAATCCTTTACCAGTTTAAGCGGTCTGTTTTCAATTTCTTCTTTTTCAGAATCGGGCAAAGCATATGCGGATTGAATATACACTTTTTTACTGCCTTTGGAAGCTATAAAGTCGATCTCTCTTGCAACTTTTACCTGATTTCCGGATTTGCTTTTTTGCATACCGTAAACAACGCCCACATCAACAGAAAATCCTCGAATTAACAAATCATTGTATAAAATATTTTCCATTATATGCGTCATTTCCTGCTGTCTAAACTCAAGTCTTGCGTTTCGGAGTCCTACATCTTCACAATAATATTTATTGGGAAAGTCAAAATATGATTTACCCTTTACGTCATATCGTTTGCTTTCAGAAAATAAAAACGCATCTTTAAGATGGCTTATATACTTATTTACGGTATTAACCGAAATGCTGATTTGCTCTTTGCTCTTTAAAGTGTTTGTTATTTTATTCGGATTGGTAAGCGAACCTACTGACGAGCAAAGAAGGTTTAATACCATATCCAAAAAATCTTCTCTTTCAACTTTTTTTCTTTCTATAATATCCTTTAGATATACTTCCTTGAAAAGCGAAGTGAGATAATTCATCTTTGCAGTATCGTCTTTCCTTGATAAAACAAATGGCAATCCGCCATAAAATGAATAATCATCAAAGGCGTCGTTTTTGTCTCCCCCCACATAGGAATAAAATTCGGAAAAGGAAAGAGGTCTTACACGCACCTCATCACTGCGCCCGCGAAATTCTGTGAGAATATCGCTCGAAAGCATTTTGGAGTTGCTTCCGGTAACATATACATCTAGATTGTCACATTCCCTCAGTTCGTTTAAAGTATCGTAGAATGTAATTTTTTTTCCGCCCTTGCTGTATGGGTTGTCAACCTCATCGGATAATTGTATTTCGTCCACAAACAAATAGTATTTTTCATTTTTATTGCTTGTTTTTTCTCTGATATATTCAGCAAGCAAAATGGGATTTCTGTATTTGATATCACGTACCAGATCAAGCTCTATTTCAATGATATTTTCCTCTGAAACACCCTGTTCCAATAAATATCTTTTAAAAATATTACGAAGCAAATACGACTTTCCGCATCTCCTGATACCTGTGATAACTTTTATTTGTCCGTCCCACATAAAGCTTATCAGCTGATTTAGATATTTGTCTCTTTTAATATCCATAATACTAATATCCATGATACATACTCCTTATACTGAAAAGTTATGTTATATTTAACTTTACTTTTCAATAGTATATCACAAAAATTAAGAAAAAACAAGTTGTACAAATAAGTTTTTTAATAATTGCAAAAAGCGGCTCCAAAGAACCGCTTTTTGCATGGTTTTACATCTCCCTGTCATAAATTAGGGTACAAAAAAGCGCGTTTGCTAAGCTTCAACTGAGCAGCAAACACGCTTTTCAGTATTTATATTAAATTTTAAAATTTATAACAAAAACAATTTTATTTTGTCATATTTGTTCAAACTCTGACAAAACTGACAAAGGGGAAATTTTATCCTGAGTCAATCAAAAAAATGATGAAAAATAGCTCTAAAATTAACCCCAAATTTGTCCCCGGAAAGGTCTAAAAAAGCAAATTAACCCTTTT
>CALXSW010000062.1 GCA_944391255.1 uncultured Clostridia bacterium
ATCGAGATTCAACGAATTTATTACATCGAAGCTTATAAGCGGCGCTGAGGACTGCCTTAAAAGACACGGTGTGAAAGATGACGATATTTCGCTTATGTGGGTTCCTGGAGCATTTGAGCTGCCTGTAGCCGCAAAAAAAATGGCTATGAATATGGGATTTGACGCAGTTATATGCCTGGGTGCTGTGATACGCGGCGCAACATCACATTATGATCTCGTATGCAATGAAGCGGCTAAGGGTATCGCTCAAGCGTCTTTTAATACAGGTATCCCTGTGATTTTCGGAGTAGTTACTACAGATACAATAGAACAGGCGATCGAGAGAGCAGGAACAAAAGCTGGCAATAAAGGATACGACTGTGCCATGACAGCTATTGAAATGGCTAACGCATTCAAGTCGCTTGATTCAATGGATTGATCAAATAATATATCAGATTGAAGGGGATAATATTGAATAATAAAATAATTTCACTGATAAATACGACAGCAGGACGACTTATATTTGTTTTGCTATCAGGAGCAGGCTATTATTCAATAATAGCTAAACTACTTATTGATCTCGCTCCTAAAAACGCTTTATTGCTGTTTTTGTTTTTCCCGCTTGTTATATGCGGCGCGGCTCTTATACTTATAAAGCTTATTATTCAGAAACAGGAATCTGATGACAACAGTTCGATCCTTAAGATTTTCTATCTGCATATATCAGTTATAATAATAGGAATAATATTTGCGATTTCAATATTTGTATAAAAAATAATACGGCACCATGTTGTTTTATATATGATGCCGTATTATTTTTAATGTCTTCTTGAAAAAAGTCTGCCTATTTTTTTAATATTAATATGCCCTCTGCGTCTTGAACCACTGTATATAGAAAAACTATGTTTATGTTTTTTGGATATATTTATTTTACTGCCAATATTTGAAATATCAACATTGCGTGATGCTTTTTTTCCGGATGGTTTTAAAGCACTCATTACATTTACACGATGTGCTGATTTACCTAATGCAGCTATATGCTCGCTTGGAGAAATTTTAACTTTATTTCTTCCTAAACTATCGTTAGCAATCAAAACAACAATAAGACAAATTATGTAAAAAAGTGAAGCAAGCATTATAGGAAGCAGACGTATGCAAATAAGATTCTGCGCAAAGAACAAAGCAATAGAAACAAATATAGGCCAGGCAAGAGCGCCTATCGCCAAAATTAGCTGTAAAGCTGCTTTTTGCATAGTCTTTATATTTAGCAATGTTGTCAAGCCGCATACAAATACGAGTACAGCTCCCACAAATATGAGATAAGAAAGCCGTATACCGCCTGAGCTTATCTCCGTAGCAGCTTCTGTTTTTATAATACCGATAAACTCAAGTAATCCACATACGACCAAAAAAAGTCCAATCAGTACATTTATTAGTGATGATATATTAAGAATTTTGGTATATTTAATTTCCATCGTCTTCCTCCGATACAACACTTTCGACAGAGGATATAGAGCATTCCTCGGTCAATTTAATCGATTCACCTTCCGCTATATCAAACACAAATGAATGTGTGTCAATAGTAGATAGATTTTCTTTAAGAGAGGCTGTATTAGCAATGCTGTATATATAAAAATATCCACTCCCTTCTATCATATATCTTCCTGCAGGGATTTGTGATGGACACTTGTATTCTCCGGCGGAATATACTTTTTTCTCACCCGTAACAGGCACAGAAATTTGATCAAGCTGTTCGATATAAGATTTTTTTGTGCTTATCTGCTCGTCAAGCGACGATTCATTTTCTTTAAGCTCTTCTAATTTCAAGGTATAGCTATCATACTCTTCTATAAGCGAGTCTATCTCACTTGTTTTTAAGCCGTTTTCATTTATCAATATATCATATTGATCATTATCTGAAAGCAACTGTTTGCGCTTTGAAACAAGCTCGTCTATTGAGTTTTGCATTTCGCTCTTTTCATTCGCTACTAATGAAAGACAATATGTTTCATTACCAAAGCTGTTATGACATATAACGATCGCGGAACCTGACGCGACAGCTATAACAAGCGGTACTATAGCCGCAAAAAGATTTTTTCTATTTATCATAAATATTGCTCCTGTCTTAATTTACCGATGTGAATTTTGCGGTCATTTCTATATTTACAATATCGCCGTTATTTAACTCTACTTCATAAGCGGAAGACCCGATAACTGTGTTCACTTTTGATTTATTATCAGATGATGCTACTGACAGCTTGCCGGCACCGCTGACAGAATATTTTCCGGCTGCGATATTCGTACCCACAACATATCTTCCCGGTGAAAGAGTTATTATAGTTCCTGATCGATCGGCTATAATTTTATCAAGTTCCGTAATTTCATTTGTCTTTTGATTTATATTATATGTTATGTCATTTATCTGTTGCTTTTGTGAGTCGATTTTTAATGTGAGTTCAGCCTTTTTGTTGTCATAATCGTCTATATATTCAACCTTTTCTTTTTTTTCAGCTAATGAGGCATCAAGATCATTTACCTCTTTGCTGAGAGCAGCATATTCCTTCTGAAGCTCAACGTAGTCATCTTGCTGACGAAGTTCTTCTATATATGCTTTATCTGCCTCTGAGCTGCGTGGCAAATTCAAAGCGATAATTACTGAGCAACCAATGAGAGCCAAAGATACAGCAATTGATGAAGCAAGTGTAATATAGAATTTTTTTCTTGCGGTCATTCCATAAAAGATAACATTTATTTCGTCTGGTGCTTCAGCGCCTTC
>CALXSW010000063.1 GCA_944391255.1 uncultured Clostridia bacterium
TATTATATCTCGCCGCAATATGGTTTAACAGTTTATAAAACTTACAAAATGCACGGTTAAACTTTGTATAAAATGCGAATTGTATACACGGTTAAACAGTGTTATAATATAACCATAGTCAAGGCTAAGGCATCTTGACAGAAAGAATAAAAGAAAAAGCCTTGTACAAGCCGGCAAGCTCATACAAGGCAGTACACCAAACCAAAAGGAGCGGCATACATAATCTATCATAAGACTATTATACCATGTTAGCCGCTCTCAGTCAAGTATTATTTTATAATTACGAAACGGAGGAAAAAAGAATGACTGTTAAAGATTTTTTGTATGAAGAATGGCTTAAAACATGCGTAATGAGGGGAGAGGCGGAAGCAAAATTTTACGATAAATATATACCGCCTTGCGTTCCTTCAGAAATTGAAGATCTTTTTATTGCGGCTGTAACAGAGGAAGGGCAGCGCGGATTTTATGCCGGCATGGAAGCTTTTCGCCGTGTTGCGCTTGAGTTTGGCTTATATGGAGCAATGGACATTTCAAAAGAAAGTTGACACTAAACTCGTAGGTTTATGAATTTATATAAAAAGCGGAACGGGTCATTGTGCCGTTTAGCTTAAACAGATTATTATAAAATCAAATAAGCCGTTCTATGTGCGAGATAGGGGCGGCTTATTTTTTATGTTCTTGATCATATCAGATAGCATATAAGTTATAATAATTAAACGGAACAAGACAATGACTCGAGAATCAAATGTATAAAAGGGCGAGGGGAAAAGAGTTTTAAAGCAGTAAAGGACAAAATATATTATACAAGTGATCAACACAAAAATAAAAACGGCGCAAACCGCATGGTTACGCCGTTTTTATGGTGCGCCCGGAGGGGCTCGAACCCCCGACCTACTGGTTCGTAGCCAGTCACTCTATCCAACTGAGCTACGAGCGCATTTCGTGTTCCCCTGAACACGAATATAATCATACCACAAATTAGGTGAAATGTCAATACTTTTTTTGAAATTATTTATAAATTTTCGCTTTTACAAGCAGACTGTACAATTTTGCGCCGGCGGGTAGGAGCATGATGTCATCTTTGCTCATTATTTTAAGAGCGAGCAGAAGAACTACATATATGACCGCCGCAACAGCTATAGCAGTGAGTGATGCTATGAGATTTGATGCGTAGCCGGCTCCGAGAACAGCGTGAAGCGCAGAGTAAACGATCACCGCTGCCACTCCCATAACTATTCCGGCGATCAGCGGCTTTATGATGTATTTAGACGCTGTTATCCTTATCGGCACATATTTTATAAGTACGACAAAGTTTATAATGAACGCCACAAGCTGACATACTATCGATGAGATCGCAGCGCCGTATATATTTATAGATGGTATGCGTATAAGTATTACATTTAGGATTATCTTAAAGATACATCCAACAAGTATCGCGACAGCCGGAACAAATACTTTTCCTATGCCCTGAAGCGCTCCTGTGAGAGTTTGAGTAAGGGCACTGAATATCAATGCTACAGCCATTATAGACAGAAGGTCAGCGCCGTCGGGAGCTGCCGGATAGATTATATTATATATAGGCTGTGACATAACCATATAGCCTATCGCGCAAGGCAGGATTATAAGTATCGATATCAGGAAAGAATATGCTGTCTTATCAGACGCTTCCTTTTTGTTGCCCTGTGCGAGCGCCGCTGCAATTGACGGAACAAGCACTGTTGCGAATGATACGTTAAGAGCTATAGGCATATTAAACAGCGTGTCGCTCTTAGAAAGCATTCCTGAAAGAGTTACAGCCGCGCTGTTAAGCTGCTGCGCCGTAGGATGAAGAACAGCTTCCATGCCGGCTACCGCCGGAATGCCGTTTGCAAAAGCAGCCTCAATTCCTCTTGTGATAGTAGCGAGGTCAACAACTCTGTTTATCGCCGTTATAATAGATGAAAGCGATATCGGGATAGAAAGCATAAGAATAGTTTTCATAAGCTTTCCTGTAGAAGACTTAAGATCGCTCACAGCTGATTGCCTTATCTTCTCCTCAAGTCCTTTCTTTCTTCTTACATAGAATAGAACGAGATAAGCAAATGATATCATCGTGGCGAGCGAGCTTGCGGCATTTGCCCATGCAGCCATTATTTCAGGCGGTGTTGTATCAGCGCCGAGCGTTTCATTATAAAGCATTGAGAAACGTGTAGCAAGCTGCATTATATGCGGCATGCCTCCAACTGTAAGCATAACGAGTGCAATAGTAAGGGTACATTTGAATACCTGTTCAAGCATTTGAGAAAAGCTTGTTGCTTTCATATCCTGCAAGCCTTGGAAATATCCTCGTATTACTGACGATACGCATACGAAGAATATTGACGGCGCAAGCGCGCGCATAACGTATTGTGCTCCGTCCATGTTTATGATATGAGTCGCTACGAAGTCGGAACCTATATACAGCGTGGCGGCGCATACAAGGCCTATAGCCGCGAATAAAACAAAAGCCGATTTAAATATGCGGTGCGCGCTCCTGTAGTCGCCTATAGCGGCGCGTTCTGAAACCATTTTTGCGATAGCGTTCGGGATACCTACAGATGATATTGCGAGCAGAACGGTGTACACCTGGAATCCGGCATTATAAAAACCATTTCCGGCATCTCCAAATCCGTCTATATTCGTTATAACCATTCTGTAAATAAGTCCGAGAAGCTTTACCATGATCTGGGCAAAAAGTATTATTGCAACATTGCCCATGAATGAATGTGTTTTTTCTTCTTTGATCTTATTCATTAATTACAATTCCTTTCATCTCCGAATATATGAATATATTATACAACCAATGCAATAATTTTGCAAGTAAAAAATAAAAAATTACAAAGTCTTAAAAATTCAATAAAATGAACAGGATTTATTTACAAAAAATATATTGTATTTCCATATAAAAAGTGCTATAATTATAAGATAAGATACGGAGGTGGTACGCATGAAGATCACAGACGCTATGATAAAAAAGCTCTGCTCACAGATGATATATAAAAGAGGAGTGGAGTGTTTCAATGAGGGCAGAGTGCATATCAGAAAGCGCTCTGACGATGAGATAACATCTGTAGTCGATGGTGATGGCTTATACAGCGTAAGTATAAAATTCAACAATGATAAAATTATAAGCAGTTTCTGCACATGCGCATATTACGAAACTATGCATACCACATGCAGACATATTGTCGCAACGCTTAAGCAGCGCCGTCTTGAGCTTGAAGAGGGGGACAGCTCAAATGATGAGAATGACAGGCTCGCTGCTGCTCTGTGCGGAGAATTTGCAAGAAAAGAAGAAATAAGCATAGTTCATGCTGTGTTTTCATTACAGATAAAAAAGCTGCGCGGAGGGGCGGTGTACAGTATAGGCGTCGAGATACCACAGCTTGGCGGTGAGATAGAGGATCTCGAAAAATTCCTTGACAGCTATATTAATTATAAGGATTATAAAATTGACAGAAATAAAATATATAATAAGAACAAATACCAATTTTCAGAGTACGATGACAAAATAATATCTATTCTTGCGGAGGTGTATGAAACGCGCTCACTGGAAGATTCTATGTACAGAAAGAGCGGCATAGAAATGCGCTTTGGCGAGTCGGTGGCAAAAAGGATATTTGAGTATTTGCCGTATGTGGATTTCAGGCTGATGCATGAGGGGATGCATATAGGCAGCGTGAGAATAGTTGAAGATGATCCGGATATTGTTATAGATGTGGATGCTTTTGAGAAAGATATAATAATGTCTGTATCAGAGCGCGGATTTGCGCTTACTAAAGGCGGCGAGTGGTTTTTTCATAATGATACCATATATAAAACAAGCGCTGAATGGCGCAGATATTTTATGCCGATATATAACGCTCTTTCCGGTGACAGCAGAACACAGATAACATTCAAGGGTGAAAATACAATGCTTTTCGCGTCGCATGTTCTCCCTGAACTGAAAAATAAGCATGGCGTAGTCACGACAGGAGTAGATGATCTCATAGTTAATACAGATCCTGATTTTGAGGTTTTTCTGGACGCGGACAAAGGTATGATAACAGCGGTTATTGTCGCTAAATACGGAGGGATAAAGTTTATATTGCCGTCTGACAGGACGGAAACGAACAGCAGCAAGCTGGTGCTGCGCAATTATGAAGAAGAAAATATGATATTATCGTATTTTGAGCATTTTGCAAGAGAAAAATCAAATTTCGTCTTATCTGACGACAGGGATATATATGATTTTATAAGCCGCTCTCTAAGCAGCATAAGCAAGGTAGCACAAATAAATATGACCGACAGATTCAAGGCTGTGGCTGTTCATGACGATGTGAATTTTTCAATGGGAGTAGGTTACAGAAATGATATTGATTTTCTTGAGATAAATTTTGAAACAGATATGTCTGCGGAAGAAATGCGAGGCATATTATCGGCTGTAAGGCTCAAGCATCTGTTTTTCAGGCGCGAGGACGGCAGCTTTATACGAATAAAGGACAATAAGAATATAGAGCTTCTGCGCCTTCTCGAACGTCTTGATCTGTCTAATGAGGATATATTATCAGGCAGAAAGATACTGCCAAAATTTCATATGCTATACCTTGAAGCGAATAATTCAGTCAAGAAAGATGAGAGCATAAAACAGTATATGCAGAAAATACGCGACATAGATCCGCAGATACTTCCGGAGCTTTCAGATGTGCTCAGATCATATCAGAAAGACGGCATAAGATGGCTTGCTCAGCTTTCTGAAATGGGACTTGGCGGTATACTCGCAGATGATATGGGTCTTGGTAAAACGCTTCAGGTAATAGCATATATCCATGCTGTAAAACCTGAAAAACCGGTGCTTATCGTTGCGCCGAGCGCGCTTGTTTATAACTGGCGGCATGAGATAGAAAAATTCACGCCTGACGCGACTGCGCTTATAATAAGCGGCCCGAAAGATGTGCGTAAAAAACTGATAGAGCAGATAGGCGATTATGAATTTATATTGACGTCATACCCGCTTCTGCGCAGAGATATACAGAGCTATAAGAGCATTGAATTTTCATATTGCTTTATCGATGAGGCGCAGTATATAAAAAATCCTAAGACAATGAATGCGGTCAGCGTAAAGAGAATAAAAGCTCCGAATAAATTCGCTCTGACAGGCACACCGATTGAAAATTCGCTTATGGAGCTTTGGTCCATATTTGATTTTGTGATGCCCGGATATCTGAAAACGGCAAAGGAATTTAGAGAAAGATTTGAAACGCCGGGAGTAAGGGGCGTTGATTATGCGGCGGCGGACACTCTTAGAAATATAATCCGCCCATTTGTGCTTAGAAGAATGAAAAATGACGTGCTTAAGGAGCTGCCGGAAAAGATAGAAACAACTATGTTTGCTGATCTTAATGATACGCAGAAGATAATATATACAGAATTCCTTAAAACGGCGAGAGATCGCGCAGAGGGAATTTTAAGCTCTGGCGGAGCAAATAAGATGATGATCCTTACCCTGCTTTTAAGACTCAGGCAGATATGCTGTCATCCGCAGCTGTTTGATGAGGAATATGAGGGTGAGAGCGGTAAGCTTGAGCTGCTCATGGAGCTGGTAAATTCGGCGATAGGCGCTGGTCATAGAATACTGATTTTTTCACAGTTTAGGAGTATGCTCGATATAATAGCGTCAACATTAGATAGATCACATTTTGAATATTATTATATAAATGGAAGCACACCTCCGGAGGAACGGTCAGATATGGCTGAAAAGTTCAATAACGGTGAAAGAGATCTTTTCCTTGTTTCTCTTAAGGCCGGAGGCACAGGCTTGAATCTTATAGGTGCGGATATGGTCATCCACTATGATCCGTGGTGGAATCCGGCTGTAACAGATCAGGCCACAGACAGAGCATACAGGATAGGTCAGAAACGGGCTGTGCAGGTGATAAAGCTTGCCTCTCGCGGATCTATAGAGGAAAAAATACTAAAGCTGCAGGAAAAGAAACGAATGCTTGCAGATGATATTATAAGAGTGAATACAGATGCTCTTTCAAATCTTACTGATGAAGAGATCATGTCGCTGTTCGAATTATGATGATCGAAAGGCGGCATATAAGACGGGAGGAATGAGATTGGATCTTCTTGAGAGACTTGAAAAGAGAGATGAGGCTGAAGAAAAGAAATATTTTCTTGGCTTTGAGGGAAGAAGCAAAGCGTTTGAAACGATCATCACATCAGGAATATGCTTGCTGATAATAATAGCGGCGATCGTTTATGTTTTAAACAGCAGAATAATATATGCCGGTGAAAATTCGACTTACTGGGATATATGCCGTAATATAGTAAAGGGCAAGCTCGATCCTGATTTCTGGCGGAATGTATATAATTCTATAAGCACGAGAGAGAATAACTATCTTTCCGCGCTTATACCGTCCGCATGGATGAGTCTGTTTGGAACGTCAAGGCTTTCGTATGTTATAAGCATAGTGCTGTTTTATGTGCTGCCGTCGGTCTGGATAACAAAAAGACTTTCGGTAAAGTTTACGGAAATGCCGGTCATAGGTGTCGTAGTGGGAACATTTATGGTGCCGTTTACATTGTATATGGCTCTTGAGGGATATACTGATGTGGGCGCTATGACGCTTGCACTCTTTTGCTATAATTTATATTACACAAAAGACGGACCGTCAAAAAATATACTGACATATATAGTTATAGGTGTTATATTGATATTGACGATGCTGTTCAGCAGTTATTTTGCATTTTTCTCAATATCTTTTCTCACATCTATGTGTATCGAATCAATGCTTGGCGACGGGAAATGGCGGTATACTATTTTTACTATATTGACGTTTGCGGCGTTGTCGGTGACTGTATGCGCGGGATTTTACCGCGATGTGCTGTTTGATGTATACGGAGCCTTAAATATAATGAAAATAGGCATGGTGTGGGAGAATATAAAGCTTCTCACCCATTGCATAGGCGGTATTCTGATACTGCTTGTAATGGTAGTGCCGTTTATGCTGAGACGGAGCGGAACGGAAACAAAAACATCTTTTGTCTGGACGCAGATAGTAGTAATGGCGGCAACGCTTATGACTACTCATATGTGTGAAACAAAGCATATGCTTGTTTTTGTGCCGGCGTTTATAGTCCTCACTGTAATAAGCGTAAGTCTGGCAGACAATATTGCATTTTTAGCTGTTATATGCGCCGTAATCATTGCGAATGTGGTAGGAGTGTGTGTTTCTTCGGGAAATGCGATCAAGAATATAAAGCATATAGCAGCTATACCGACAGTTTCAATTCTGCCTCAATACAGCAGCACGGCTGTAGATGTGCTTAAACTGAAAAGAGAGATAGACAAATATGTGCCGGCTGGCGAACTGTGCGGCGTTATAGGCAAGTCCGATCTGTTCAATACCGATATGATAAAAAATTCAGAGGAATCGCTGAGAGTGGGTGTTGAGAGAGATTATGAGTATATACGGGAGCTGCCGGCATTTGATGAAACTGACGGTGGAAGACTGGAAGAGATCTATGGCATAGAATATCTTCTGATCGCGTTTCCGGCTCAGACGTACGGTAACGGAGGTCAGACCATAATAAATGAGGCTGTTGCAAGCTTTGAGCTGTACAGCGATATCGCTACCGCGTTTGAAGAGGTGGAAGGCTTTGAAGCAAATGTGGGAGATATAGATGTACGTCTTTATAAACGTGTTAAGGATCTCAGCTATAGTGAGATATATCAGTATCAGCAGAGATTATATTATTAATAAGAAAGGTGAATAGGTATGAGAGAATGTATTTATTGCGGCAGGCAGCTTGAAAAGGGAGAGAAATGCCAATGCGCAATGGCTGTGGCGAAGAGAAAAGCGAGAGAGAGCGAAAACGGCGGGCAGAATACTCAGGAGCAGCCGAAGAATAAAAGCGAGGAAAAGCAGCAGAAAAAACAGGCAAAAAAAGAGCAGAAAGAGAGAGAACGCGCTGAAAAAGCGAAAGCAAAGGAGAGCAGAAGACAGAGAAACGCTTATGCAAGGCAGAATTCTTATAGCAATATAAAGGGCAGTATAAACAAGGGAATGTTCAGAAACGTATGGACACTTATAAAAGACTTCTTCCGCTCACCGTTTGAAACTGTTATGAATCCGGGACTTATTACAAAGGCGGAGATCTTTACTATGATAATTATAGAGGGTATAATCGCGGGACTGTGCGTTTATTCTATAATCACCGGCGCAAGCCGCGGATCGCTGAGGCTTTTGACAAGTATAATGGGATTTGGCGGAGCGGCAGGATACAGGCTTGTTCTTGGCTGGATAGCGGCCGCATTTTCGGGAGCTGCTGCCGGAATAGTGATATTCTTTATATACACAGGTATATTCTATTTCATAAATAAGTGGTTATTCAGACAGAATACAGATTTCTGGGAATTTGGAAAGAGATTTACATTTGTAGGACTGCCGTTTACGGTTATAGGTGTAATAGGCGTGCTGCTCGGTATTTTCTCGCAGACCACATTTGCGATACTGCTCCTCACGGGACTTGTGAGTCTTGTGATACTCACATATGAGGTGCTGCGCTCAATGTGGATATCGGGTTCAACATCGAGAGTTATGTACGGCATGATGCTCGGTTATATGATATTTCTGATCGTGCTTTTGTATCTTATAAGGATATCTGTAATGGTCTGACAATAAAAAAGAGCGGCAAAGCGTCATGGACGCTATAGCCGCTTTTTTGATCGTTAAAAGAATTATACCAATGTCTTTACATATTCAGCGATCTTTTCATCTTTGCAGTTAGCAAAGAAGAGATCTTTGAACTGTGCACCGGCAACAGCACCCTTAACAAGCTCCTGATCCAATGCAGGGAGGATATCGAGCAGATCTCTGTGAGTAACCTTCTTGACCTCGTTAAGAATCTTAGCGTTTCTCTGCTCAGGAACTGCTCTTTCCTTAGGATAGCCGCCGCCCCATTCTTCAACAAACAGCTTTTCAAAAACGTACTGGAGGTTCAATTCAGCACCCCAGCCCCAGCCCTTAGCAAAAGGCATAGCGATACAGTTGCCGTTGTTAACCTGTGTAAACTGATAAGCGTCTGTAGGATCTACAACGTGTCCGCAAAGCACACCCGGGAATGCGTTGCAGGCAAGACAAGCGCCTTCGCCTGTGCCGCAGCCTGTGATAACAAGATCAGCAGCGCCTGAGTTAAGAAGGATAGCAGCGAGAATACCGATCTGAACATATGTAAGCTGCGCCTCATCATCAGCTGAATACATACCGTAGTTCATAGCCTCATGACCAAGAGGTTCAACAACCTTCTTGAGTGTGTCAAAAATAATGCCATTCTTTGCAGCCTGGCTGTTTTCGTTTATTAAAGCAATTTTCATTTTTAAAATAGCTCCTTTCAATTTGATGTATATATTATATCAAAATAATATAATATTTGCAATAGGTAAGTAAAAAAATACCTGTTTATGCGGTTTTTTTGTTTGCATATAGTGTAAAATGATCAGTCATATCAGAGCTTGATAAATACCTTTATATCTGGTATAATGATATCAAGTCAAGAATAGTTTATCCAAGGAGGAAAAGATATGGTCGAGGTTGTCGCAGCTCTTATATGGAGAGATGACAGGTTTATGATCTGCCGCCGTCCGGAGAATAAAGCGAGAGGGCTGTTATGGGAATTTGTCGGAGGCAAGGTCGAAAAAGGCGAAAGCGGTGAGGAGGCTTTATCGCGCGAGTGTATGGAGGAGCTGGATATAGAGATATCGGCTGAAAGAGTATTTTGTGATGTTGTACATGAATATCCCGATATAACGGTACATCTGACTGTTTTTGAATCAAAAATAGTTAGCGGAGAGCCAAAACTTATTGAGCATGCAGATATGAAATGGATAACTCCGGCGGAAATATGTGAGTATGACTTTTGTCCGGCTGATAAGGATATATTGGAAAAAATAATGGAAAGGGCGGACGGTGAAATTTATGGACTTTGATTATTCGGGGATAACATGCATAGAGGCAGAATTGAGAAACGGTTATTTTATCATATGCCGCGGAGATGATTTTCTGCTCGATAACGAGAATATTCCTGTTTTAAGCTATACAGAAAAAGGTGTATGGCATATCGTAAGCGATCCCGATCCTGCGGCAAAAGGATATTTTAAGCTTTTTCTTCCCAAATGGTATGATCCGTACAAACTTAAAATAAAATCATATTGCAGCACAGTCAAGATCATTTCAGTCAGCGCTACTGAGGTGGAGATAGATAACGACAATTCAGATGTGTCTGTTTCTGATATGAATGTACGGAATATATATATAAAGCTCGGAAAAGGACGTGTGCGCGCTCAGCTCTCGCCGTCTTTATCGACATATATTAACTGCGGTTTTGGAGAGGCTGATATAAAGCTTTCGGGAAAACGTGATGACTACAGGATAAGATCAGTGCGCGGAGCCGGAACTGTAATGATCGATGACAAGCCTATAGCGCGGGAAT
>CALXSW010000064.1 GCA_944391255.1 uncultured Clostridia bacterium
GAAACAAGCTGTACTTTTCAGCTTATACGCAAAATATTTTACCGGAGGATATGAAAATGGATAAAAAATGGGTGGCTGTCTGGGGTAACGCCACATGCGTTACAGGCAATTTTCCTGAGCGCTACGGCAAGGATTTTACGCTTAGATACACAATAAGAAATATGTTCGACACTGATCATATAAGACTTCGTTTCTCAAACATCGCAGGAGAGGACGAAATTACGATCACTCGCGCATTTATCGGTGCTGACGGCAAATATATACCTGTGACGTTTAACGGTGCAGAAAGCGGCGTTATAGGCGCAGGAGATGAGATCAACTCTGATGAGATACAAGTATCAGCAAAACGCGGAGATGATATAACAGTCAGCATGTATTTTGAAGGCTTTACAGATATGAGTTCCGCCATATACACGGAAGGTCCTCTTGAGCGCGGAATTTATGCCGAGGGGGATTTTTCAGATACAGAAGATATCCCTATAGAAAAATACGCGCCTATAGGAAGATGTTATTTCCTAAATTCCGTTTCAGTTCTCACTGACTGCGACAAACATGCCGCGGTGCTGTTCGGCGACTCTATAACAGCGCAGTCATGGCCTGACTGGCTCACAATGCGTTTATTTAAAAACAGCATTGATAATTGTTCTGTAATAAGGCGAGGTGTGTCCGGCGCGCGTGTTCTCGGTCAGTATGACTGTGTGCAGTATAAAGGATACGGCTTGAGTGGTAAGAATAGATATGAGCGCGAAATTAACGCTGACGGCGCTGACAGGATCATTGTATTTTACGGTATAAATGATATAATTCACCCTGACGGAGAAAATCCATTCCGACCATGGAGCAATTACCCTACAGCTGAAGAAATGATAGACGAATTCAGACGGTACATAAAAATAGCTCATGAAAAGAATATGAAGATCTATTTTGCCACGCTGCTCCCTATAAAGGGTTGGAGAACATATCTTCCTAAGCGCGATATTCTCCGTTCTGAAATAAACGAATGGATCAGAACAAACACAGAAGCAGATGGCTTTGTCGATTTTGACGCAGCGCTCAGAGATCTTGATGACACACTTTCATTAAAGAAAGAATTCAATTCAGGTGACTGCCTGCATCCGAGTATAGACGGCGCAAAAGCGCTCGCTGAAGCCGTTGATCTTGACATTTTAAAATAATCCGATCAAAACGATTTGAAAACGATGGGCTGACGCAGATTTTATATTGCTCAGCCCCGTTTTTTATATTTCATACTCAAGTATATCACAGTTTCCAATCCCAAAATTGGCATATTCCTCATTTGTCATATCATTAAAATACGACTCTATCACCCTTGATATCCCGTTATGAGCGACAAGCAGGTACACCTTGTCATCTTTCTTTATATCATCAAGCAGACCGTATATTCTATGCGCAAGGCGCAGCATTGATTCTCCGCCCTCATAGCTGTTGATAAAATACGTTTTTGCAACTTTAAATTCAGCACCGTCACGCGGTGTTGATTCATATTTTCCGAAATTCTGTTCCTTTAGCCGCGGCTCCTCTCGCGCCGGGATCCCTGTTACCTCCGATATATGCAGTGCCGTATACTTTGCTCTCATAAGCGGAGAATATAATATCTCATCAATCCCGTAATCTCCTGACTTGATCTTGCAGCCAAGCTCTGCAGCCTGCTCATGACCTTTTTCTGTAAGCTCTATATCAGTAGCGCCACATATTTTATTGTCAACATTCCACACGGTTTGACCATGCCTTGTAAAATAAAGCTTTTTCATTACAAAAATCCCTCCGTATACAAAAAGCCGATGCAAAGCCAAAGCCTTGCACCGACCTTTAAACATATTCAATGTGAAATTACATAGCCTTAAGGTTTGCTTCGAGCTTAGCAAGTTCATCAGCCATTTCCTGTGGAAGGAGATCGCCGAACTGTGCGAAGTATTCCTTAATGTTTTCAACGTCTTCAAGCCATACTTCCTTGTCAACTGTAAGGAGAGCCTTGATTGTGTCAAGATCGCAGTCCTCAAGATCTGTGATATCGATATCCTCAGCCTTAGGAATGTAACCGATCGCACATTCATCAGCTTCAACGTTGCCTGCGCATCTGTCAAGGATCCAGAGGAGAACACGCATGTTGTCACCGAATCCAGGCCACATGAAGTTGCCGTCATCGTCTTTTCTGAACCAGTTAACATTGAAGATCTTTGGAGCCTTGTCGCCGAGCTTCTTACCCATTTCGAGCCAGTGTCCCCAGTATGTTGCCATGTTGTAGCCAACGAACGGCTTCATAGCCATTGGGTCACGTCTTACAACACCTACAGCACCAGCTGCAGCAGCTGTTGTTTCTGAAGCCATAGTAGCGCCAACGAATGTACCATGCTGCCAGTCTCTTGACTGATATACCAATGGAGCACACTTAGCACGACGGCCGCCGAATACGATAGCTTCTACAGGAACACCCTGTGGATTTTCAAATTCTGATGAGATGCATGGGCAGTTTACAGCCGGAGCAGTAAATCTTGAGTTAGGATGAGCAAGCTTGTTGCCCTCTGCGATAAACTCAGGACCATTTACCTTAGCACCCTTCCACTCTGTAGCGTCTACAGGCGGGTTCTTATCAAGACCTTCCCACCAAACTGTCATATCTTCATTGTTGATAGCAACGTTTGTGAAGATAGTGTTCTTCTTTGTTGATTCAAGAGCATTGAAGTTAGTCTTTGTTGATGTACCAGGAGCAACACCAAAGAAACCAGCTTCTGGGTTGATAGCATACAATCTGCCGTCAGGACCAATTCTGAGCCATGCGATATCGTCGCCGACTGTCCATACCTTGTATCCCTTTTCCTGGAGATATTCCGGCGGAATAAGCATAGCAAGATTTGTCTTACCACATGCTGATGGGAATGCGGCACAGATGTACTTAACTTCGCCCTGTGGATTTTCAAGACCGAGGATAAGCATATGCTCAGCCATCCAGCCTTCCTTCCAACCGAGGTATGAAGCTATTCTAAGAGCGAAACACTTCTTACCGAGCAATACGTTACCGCCGTATGCTGAGTTGATTGACCAGATTGTGCTGTCCTGTGGGAACTGTACGATATATCTGTCATCAGGATTTACATCCTTCTTAGCGTGCAGACACTTAACGAAATCATCACTGTCGCCGAGCTGATCGATCACGGCCTTGCCGACTCTTGTCATGATAGCCATGTTCAATACAACGTAGATACTGTCTGTAAGCTCGATACCGATCTTTGAGAAAGGTGAGCCTACCGGACCCATTGAGTAAGGAATTACATACATTGTTCTTCCTTCCATTGCGCCCGCATACAAAGCCTTAAGCTTTGCGTACATTTCAGCAGGAGCCATCCAGTTGTTGATCGGGCCTGCTTCTTCTTTAGTTTCTGTACAAATGAATGTTCTGTCTTCAACACGAGCAACGTCATTTTCAGCTGTTCTGTGATAGTAACATCCCGGAAGCTTTTCCTCATTCAGCTTAATCATTTCGCCTGTTGAAACAGCTTCTGCTCTCAATGCTTCGAGCTGCTCTTCGCTGCCATCGATCCATACGATTTCTGCCGGCTTGCACATTGCTGCCATTTCATCAAGCCAGGCAAGAACTACCTTATTTTCTGTCATGGTAAAATCCTCCTAAACATATTTTTCATATCGTTTTATAGTATTATTACTAATGACTATATTATACCATATTATCGCAAATTTGAAAAGCTTTTGATCTAAAATAACTTTTTTTCGTAATTTAATCTATAAATAATATACTAATTGCACATACTTTTTAGTCAAAATGCATGATTTTTTACGTTAAACCTTAAAAAAGCAATGTTTTTCTTAATTATTTTGTAATCTTTTTGAAAATATTTGACATTTTGCTCATCGTTTCTATATCATTATCATTCGGGTTGAACAGCGCGCGCACCGGTTTTGAAACGGGACGCATACCCATTTCCTTGAGAGCTGAATTTATAAGACCTATTGCGTCACCTGCCCAGCCGTACGAGCCGAAAACCAGATAATTCATTCCGCGCTTTCTTACGGCGTCAAGCGATGCGATCAGCTTCCATACACATTCGGGAGCGTTTCTGTTTATCGTGTGAGTTCCTATGAGCAGTATGTCGGCGCTGTTCATAAGCCTGTAATCATCAGCTGTCATTTCATACGCGTTTTTCAGAATAACGTTATATGTGTCCGTCAGCTCCGCCGCTGCTGTTTCTGCTAAACGCTTCGTGAACCCGTAGCGGCTCGCGTACGCTATAAATGCCGCCGGAATCTTTATATCATCGCGCTCCGCTGTTTCCTCCGGCTCTGAAATAACAAGCTCTCCGCCCTTATATACCTCCACAGAATCGATCCACGACACGCTTGGTCTTATCCTGAACTCGTATCCACCTATGACCATGCTGTTTTTTATAAGCCGCTCGTTTATTTTGCGGTTAAGTATTTCTTTTATACTTCTAAGTGAGGCGGCGGTGGCATAGATCGGAATATCCGGATTTATCTCAAGAACGCGCAAAAGCGCGCCGTAATACTCCGGTCTTGCGCTAAGCAGCACAACGCCGGCGCCATTTTCAGCGCACTGTTCTGCGTCAATTTCGTCCACTCCGCCTATGTACAATATTCCCGATCCCGTTTCAGCCTTGATCGGTCTAAACTCATTTGCAGACAATGGACCACCAGTCCTTTCTGTTTTTCATTTCGACAACAGTGAAGCCGCAGCTCTCAAGAGCCTCTTTCACTTCATCCTGTCTGCCGTCTATTATTCCCGACGTTATAAACACTCCGCCTTCCTTCATATATTCACGCGCTGAAGGAGCAAGTCCTATTATAACATCAGCAACGATATTCGCCGCAACGACCTCATATTTATTCTTTGCTATAAAGCTCTTTACCTCCGGATCAGTAACGACATTTCCCGAAATAACGTGATAATTTTCTTTAGAAACGTCATTCATTGCGGCATTTTCATACGCTGTATCAATACAGTTCGGATCTATATCTACAGCTACCGCCTCTGACGCGCCGAGCATAAGAGAGCATACCGATAATATACCGCTGCCGCAGCCGAGATCAAGCATCTTGCAGCCCGGAGTTATATATTTTTCAAGCGCTTCAAGACACAGCTGAGTAGTAAAATGAGATCCTGTTCCGAAGCTCATTCCGGGATTTATATTAAAGATTATTCTGTCCGTGTCAGAGTTATAATCCTCCCATACAGGCTTTATAAGCAGCTTTTCACCTATTTCTATCGGATGGAAATATTTCTTCCAAGCGTTCGCCCAATCCTCAGTTTTTGTGCTTTCTATCTCTGTTTCAAGTCTGCCGAATTCGCCGCTCTTGTCCATTTCCTTAAGCTCAAGCATAGAGCCGCGTATAGCACCGAGAAGCTCTCTTCCCGCCGCGTCCTCGCTTACATACACTATAACTCTTGTTTCGCCGGACATATATTTTACAAGATCCTCATCGACATAATCCCAGTAATCCCTTGATTCCTCAAGAAAATCATTGAATTCCTGCTCGTCCTCTATAGACATACCTGTTATGCCAAGCTGCATAAGTCTGCCGCTCACCGGCTCAATACCGGAATTTGTTGTATATATAGTAACCTTTGTCCATTCCATATCCAAGTTGAGATCCCTTCCGTTATTATTTATCAGCAGTCAAGGAAATCCTTGAGTTTCTTTGAACGGCTCGGATGGCGCAGCTTTCTAAGCGCCTTTGCCTCTATCTGTCTTATTCTTTCGCGCGTTACCTTAAATTCGCGTCCTACCTCTTCAAGAGTTCTCTGTCTGCCGTCTATAAGACCGAAACGGAGCTTAAGAACCTTTGCTTCACGCGGCGTCAGCGTCTGCAGAACATCTACAAGCTGTTCCTTCAAAAGAACGTAGCTTGCCGCTTCTGAAGGTGCCGGAGCGTCATCATCAGGTATGAAGTCGCCGAGATGGCTGTCCTCTTCCTCGCCGATAGGCGTTTCGAGTGAAACAGGCTCCTGAGATATCTTAGAGATCTCTCTCACCTTTTCTACCGACATATTAAGTCCCTTTGCCAGTTCCTCCGGAGTAGGCTCACGGCCAAGCTCCTGCACGAGCTGTCTTGAAACTCTTACGAGCTTGTTTATTGTCTCGACCATATGAACAGGTATTCTTATCGTTCTCGCCTGATCGGCTATAGCTCTTGTTATAGCCTGACGTATCCACCATGTGGCATATGTTGAAAATTTATAACCCTTTGTATAGTCAAACTTATCTACGGCGCGGATAAGTCCGAGATTTCCCTCCTGTATAAGGTCAAGGAACAACATTCCGCGTCCTACATATCTCTTTGCAATGCTGACAACAAGACGCAGATTCGCCTCAGCAAGCTTTTTCTTCGCGTCCTCGTCACCCTCAGACATGAGCTTTGCAAGGCGTGTTTCCTCCTCAGCTGAAAGCAGGTCTACCTTTCCTATTTCCTTGAGATACATCTTGACGTGGTCATCGATATTAATGCCCTCAGGAACAGACAGATCCTCTAACTCTTCCTTGGAAACCTCAATTTCCTCCAGCTCCTTTTCCATGTCCTCCACAAGCTCTATCTTTTCAGACTCATATCTGTCATAAAGCTTTTCCATTTCCTCCGGAGTTGTTTCATACGCCGCAAGAGCATCGGCTATTTCCTTATATGAGAGATAACCGCGCTTCTTGCCCTTTTCAAGCAAGCCGCGTTTTATAGCTCTTTTTGCTTCGACTAGCTTTTTGTATTCCTCAAGCTGTTTCGGCGTCATATTAGCAATATCCTTTTCTGTTCCCATTGTACATCCTCCATATCTTAAGCCTGCGATCCTTTTCCCCACTGCTTCCTATCCTGCTCAAGCTTTTCCTGCTCTTTCATTATCTCGGAAATTTCCTTAAGCTCCGAAGCCGCGTTCATTCTCGCTTTTAGCTTATTGTTTTTGATTGTATATATTAGATCATATAGTGTTTTTGTGTCATCCGAATATTCCTCGGTGTTGAAAAACACTGCTGCCGCCATATTTTCAGCCGCGGCATCTCCCGAAAACTCGTTCAGGATAAGAGATTCGTCTATATTCTTTCCCGAATCAGCATATTCCTTGATACGTTTTGCGAGAAGCTTATATGTATCATTTGAAAAATCATCCGGAGATATTATCTCAAACGCCTTAATACAAAGCCGCCTGCTCCTCGCTATTATCGAAAACAGGCGCTTTTCCGCTTCAAGCACAGCGCTTGTGACGCGTTTTTCAGGCGGTTTCTCTCTGTTTATAAGATTTATCTCACGTTTCTTAAAATCCTCTTTTGTTCTTACCGGCGCGCGGCGCCTTGCTGAATTTCTGATCTCGGTGTATTTGCCGAATATAGACTGCGCCGATATGCCCGTGTCGGCTGACGTCCTCTTTATATACGCCTCTACCTCCACCGGATCATCAAGTCCGGCTAATATCTCCGCCGCCTCCTCAACGAACCTGATCTTGCCGTCAGTATCGGCAATGTTATATTTACCCTTTACGAGTGAAAGTCTAAACTCGGTTGACGGCAAAGCCTTTTCTATCGCCTTTTTAAATCCGGACACTCCGTATTTTCTTATATATTCATCAGGATCCTTCGCGCCCGAAATGCGTATGATCCGCGATTTTCCTCCGGCCGCGGCTATTATATCTATAGCCCTCAAAGCTGCCTTTGTTCCTGCCTCATCCATATCGTAGCATATCAGGATCTCCCTGCCGTAGCGCAGCATAAGCTTTGCCTGCATATCGGTTATAGCTGTGCCGAGCGTAGCAACACAGTTCTTTATCCCTGCCTGATGCACCGATATAACATCCATATACCCCTCGCACAGGATCAGATCCGGCGCGTTGGAGCTTTTGGCGAGATTTAACGCGAAAAGATTGCTCCCCTTATCAAAGACGATCGTTTCTGCCGTGTTCAGATATTTTGCGAGCTTTCTTCCGTCAGGCGTTGTTTTTTCAGCCATTATCCTTCCGCCAAAGCCTATGACCTTGCCGCGCACATTTATGATCGGAAACATGACTCTGTCACGGAATTTATCCATAAACTTCCCGTTTTTCGTCTTTATCGCAAGTCCTGCCTCAACCATATCCTCGCTCTTATACCCTTTTTCGGTCAGATACCTCACAAGAGCGTCAAACTCATCAGGAGCATAACCGAGTCCAAATTTTATTATAGTTTCACGGCTCAGCTTTCTTCCAGCAAAATAGGCGCGCGCCTTATCTCCCACACCCTGTTTCATAAGACAGTCATAGAAATATCTTGCGGCTATTCTGTTCATCTCATAGATCTCATCTTTCTTTTTCGACAGCTCTGATGACTGTCTGATCCCGCTCTCCGGTATAGTTATATTGGCACGCTCCGCGAGAAGGCGGATGGCGTCTCGATAATCAAGCGACTCCAATCTCATTACGAGCTGAACAAAATTTCCGCTCGCGCCGCAGCCAAAGCAGTGGAATAGCTGCTTATCACGGTCTATATGAAATGACGGAGTTTTTTCGTTATGGAACGGACAGCAAGCCATATAGCTGCGCCCGCTTTTTTTCAGTGATAAAAATGAGGAGGCATAATCGACTATATCATTTGCCATGCATATTTCATTATACAGATCATCTGATACAAACGGCATAAAATCCCCTCCTGAAAAAAACAACTCTATTATATATATTTACCGCAATTTGAGAAAAAATAACAAAATTCTTAAATAAATTTTTTCTGCTGATTTATTATTTCGACACCCATATTCAAAAACCCTTTTGATAACTTGTCATTTTTGTAATATTTGTAACATTTCTATAAAAAATAGTATAATAAAACTCATATCGCAACAGCAAATAACACAAATCAGTGAGAGTCGAGGGCGCTTGACAAGTTAAACATCAGATGATATAATTCAAATATATTGGAAAGACGAGGTGGAAATTGACAATGGATATAAAAGGCGCGATATTTGATCTTGACGGCACGCTTCTTGAATCAATGTATGTATGGGACACGCTTGGCACTCAATATTTAATAGAAAGAAACATAGAGCCTGAACGCGGACTTAATGAAAAATTTAAAAAGCTGAGTATTATTCAAGCAGCAGAATACTACCGTTTGCGGTACGGTATAACTGACAGTGTTGAAAAAATAATAGATGATCTGAACAAAATGGTAGAAAACGAATACTTCTATAAAATAAAACCTAAGAATGGCGTTATAGATATGCTTGACGCACTTGAGGACAAAGGTGTCAAAATGTGCATTGCCACGGCAACAGACAGGTATCTCGTTGAAAGATGTCTTAAAAACAACAATATGCAGCAGTACTTCTCCGCAATATTCACATGCACGGAAGTCGGAGCCGGAAAAGACACTCCCGTGATATTTAACGCCGCGCTGAAGCATTTAGGGACAGATAAAGAGCGCACATATGTATTTGAGGATTCCGCGTTCGCAGCCGGAACGGCAAAAGCGGCAGGCTTTAACGTGATCGGTATAGCCGACAAATACGCGCAGGGCGGAGCAAGCGGCGTCATAGCCGTCACAGATGATTACATAACAGATTTTTACGAATGGATAAAAAAAATATGACATATTTTATGTGGGTACTGCAGCAAACACGTCGAGTTTGCTGCAGTCTCGCCCCAACTGTAATAAAAACGCTGCCAATATTATTGACATAAATAGATTTTTATGGTATAATTGTTAGCAAGCTAACAACATGGAGGAGCGCTATGAATAACAAAAACAGATTAGGAATAGAAATAAAAGCTATATCTAACAGAATGATGAGAAGGCTTGACGGTGAA